>NZ_JBFUFF010000028.1:0-86825 GCF_056403555.1 Rhizobium sp. P2_G2 | reverse complement strand
GTTCAGCCCTTCGAGGTCTTTTGGGCTCTCGGCAATGGCAAGCTGCAGGCGGAAGCGGGTGAGAATGGTCCTGAGATCGTGGCTGACGCCGGAGAGCATCATCGTGCGTTGCTCGATCTGGCGTTCGATGCGCTCGCGCATCTGCAGGAAGGCGAGACCGGCGCGGCGGACTTCGTCGGCGCCGCGCGGCACAAAGGGGTTCCCGGGCTTCTGGCCCTTGCCGAACAGTTCCGCCGCCTTGGTCAGGGCGACGATCGGCCTGATCTGGCCGCGCAGGAAGAGGATGGAGATGATGATCAGCACCAGCGACGTGCCGCCCATCCAGAACAGGAAGATCTGGGTGTTGGACGCATAGGCACGATCGCGGCGGGTAATGATGCTGAGGATGCGGTTGTCGGCGATCTTGATGCGGATTTCCATCGTCCGCGCATCATTGCTGGTATTGATCCAGAAGGGGCGGCTGACCTGGGCATTGATCTGTTCCGATAAAGTCCGATCGAGAATGGAGAACAGCGGGATGGGCTTCGGCGACGGCAGCTTGCTGCCGGATATGATCGCCAGCTTCAAGTCCATGGCGTCGTTGGCGATGCGGATCAGCTCCTTGTCGCTGATCGGCTGTGGCGACGTCTCTGCAAGATCGACCAGGGCGGCCATGTCGCGCGAGACATCGGCGGAGAGCCGTGTGGTCACCATCTGCCAGTGCCGCTCCATGAACACCGCGGCGACGACGATCTGCAGCAGCACCATCGGGATGATGATGATCAGCAGCGAACGCGCGAACAGACCACGCGGCAAATTGCGGCGCATGACGCGGCTGAGCGCGCCATCGCGGTAGATCGAGCGCTGTTCCTCGGGAACGAGGGGACTGCTTTCGATCTCGGAGGTCATCCGTTCTGGTCCAGACAGAGTTTATAGCCGATGCCGCGCACGGTCTGCAGCCAGACCGGGTTTGCCGGGTCATCCTCGATCTTGCGGCGCAGCCGGTTGATCTGCACGTCGATCGTGCGTTCGCCGACATCGACGCCATTGCCGGCAAGCTCGTGGCGGGCAATGGTCTGGCCGGCATTGGCGGCAAAGATCATCATGATCTCCTGTTCGCGTCCGGTGAGCCCGATCAGACCGGACCCTCGGCGCAGTTCTCGCTTGACCAGGGAAAAGTTGAAGGGTCCGAAGATCAGCTGATCGATCTTCGGCTTGGTCGGATTGACGGAACGCTTGAGGATGTTGTTGACCCGGAGAACCAGTTCGCGCGGATCGAAAGGCTTTGCCAGATAATCATCAGCGCCGGCCTCGAGGCCCGCGACGCGTGATTCCGCCTCGCCCAGCGCGGTCAGCAGGATGACTGGGATATTGCGGACTTCTCTCAGCGCCCCGGTCAGTGCGATACCGTTTTCGCCCGGCATCATCACGTCGAGCACCAGGAGGTCGAAATCGAGCCCTTCGAGCTTGCGGCGCGCCTCGGCAGCATCAGCGGAGACGGTGACGCGAAAGCCCTTGCCGGTCAGAAATTTCTGCAGCAGTTCGCGGATTCGCTTGTCGTCGTCGACGATCAAGAGATGCGGTGCATCGTCCAGGAGAGCGGCTTCCTCCGTCATTCTCTGTCTCCCTTGTCGCGCATGCCGCCTAGGAACCGGACGACATCGGCGCGTTTCGCCTCGTCGCCCAGTGCCGCGGCAATGCGGCGTGATTGCGGCCCGGCGAGCGCCAGCGCCAGTTCCCGGCCCGCCTGGGTCGGGTAGAGGCGGCGCTGCCTGCGGTCGTCAGGTCCTTCCTTCTGCCTTATATAGCCCGAATCGATGAGCTGTTTGAGGACCCGGGCCAAAGATTGCTTGGTAATCCTCAACGTATCGAGCAGATCGGCCACCGTCATGCCCGGATCGCGATTGACGAAATGCACGACCCGGTGGTGCGCGCGTCCGAAGCCGCTCTTTTCCAGGATCGCATCCGGATCGGAGATGAAATCGCGATAGGCGAAGAACAGGAGCTCGATGATCTCGAAATCGATATCGCCGTCACCCGTCATCCGCTCGCAGATGACGTCATCCTCGGTCTTTGCTGCGGCCGGCTTTTTCGCCAAGAACGGCTCCTTTGCATTTGAAGGAAATATGTCAGCTTCGTTGACTTAATTTCCAGCCCCTGTTAGCCTGAATCCGATTTTGAAGACAGGAAAAGTTCATCCTGAAGCGATTGCTACACGTTTGATGAACTTTCTTCAAACCCGCACACCCGCCGCCTATATCTTGTGGATGCGCCGGCGCGGGAGTATCACAACGAAAATAGGCGAAGTCGCCGGGAGGTTAAACCATGGCAGTTCCTTTTGACCAGTTGGACGGCGTTATCTGGATGAACGGCGAATTCGTGCCGTGGAAGGATGCGAAGGTCCATGTGCTGACGCATGGCCTGCATTATGCCAGCGCCGTCTTCGAAGGCGAGCGCGCCTATGGCGGCCGGGTGTTCAAGCTGACTGAGCACAATCAGCGTCTGCATGATTCCGCCGCCATCATGGGTTTCAAAATTCCCTATAGCGTCGCCGAACTCGATGCCGCGACGATAGAAACGCTGAAGCGCCAGGGCTTTTCCGATGCCTATGTCCGGCCGATCGCCTGGCGCGGTTCGGAGCAGATGGGCGTGTCGGCGCAGAACAACAAGATCAACGTGGCGATCGCCATCTGGCAGTGGGGCAGCTATTTCAACCCGGCCGAGAAGCTCAAGGGCATCAAGCTCGACCTCGCAGAATACCGCCGCCCCGATCCGATGACGATACCCTGCAAGGCCAAGGCGGCCGGCCTTTACATGATCTGCACCATCTCCAAGCATGCGGCGGAAGCCAAGGGCTATGCCGATGCGATGATGCTCGACTATCGCGGCCGCGTCGCCGAGGCCACCGGCGCCAATATCTTCTTCATCAAGGACGGCGTCATCCATACGCCGGATCCGGATTGCTTCCTCAACGGCATCACCCGCCAGACGGTGATCGAGCTCGCCAAGCGCCGCGGTATCGAAGTGATCGAGCGGCCGATCATGCCGGAGGAACTGACCGAGTTCAGCGAATGCTTCCTGACGGGCTCGGCGGCGGAAGTCACGCCGGTTTCCGAGATCGGCGGCAAGTGGACATTCACGCCCGGCAAGATCAGCGAGACGCTGATGAACGACTATATGAAGGAAGTCTATCCGGCCACGGCGCAGGCCGCCGAATAGACTGTTGCAAAAATATCAGAATTGCGAGGCGGCCTTCACGGGCCGCTTTTTTGTTGATGACTTTCCTGGAACCAGCCTCGCTCAAGCGCATTTGTTTCACAAGTTTCAGCCACCTGTTCCAGAGGTGACATGCCGGCGATACGAACGGGTGTAACAAGAAGGCAAGTTAAGTGGTGACTGCACGCCACATTATCGGACAAGGGAACAAACCAGTGAACATCGACACCGCCATCGAAACCCCGGTATCCATCCGCCTCCGCCCGATCGTTCTACTGGTCGCCGCCGTCAGCCTCTGCGTCGCGATGCTTCTGATCACGACCGCAAGCTTCGGCGCTTCGCCGATCAATTCCATGGAAGTGGCGAGCCTGACCTGAGCTCGTATCCTGGACGGCGCGGCCTTTCCCTGCCGGCCGCGCCGCCCGGTTTCTGCTCAGGCCGCAGCCGGGACTTTGTCGAGGAAGCCGACCACCTTCGTCATCCTGCCATTGTCGTGATGAACGATGTCGCTGCCTTCGATGATCGGTTCAGCACCTTCCGGTCCCAGCCCCCATGAAAAGCGCACCCAGCCATTGTGGCCGTCCGGCCTGCCCTTCAGCGAAAATCGGAAGCCGGGAAAGCGTTCCTGCACGGCGCCGATCATGCCGGACAGCTCAGTCGCATTGCTCGCCGCCATCAGCGGATCGATATAGCTCGCATCGTCAGCCCAATGGCGGGCGAAGAGCTTTTCGCGCTCGGCTGCTTCGATGGCGTTCCAGGTGGCGATATAGTTGCTGGCGATTTCATTGGCTTCGATCATGATATTCTCCTTCATGTCTCTGTTGACGAAGATAGGATCGGCGATCGAGGGAATTGTCTCAATTACCTCTGAGGTAAGTATACCTCTGAGGTAAGCGAAATGCGCATCGCAGGGTGACAACGCCCGCCTGCATCTATATCTCGGGCAGCAAAACGAGAGATAGGACAGTCCGATGCCGCAGCTCCAGGCCGGGATCATTCCGGTGACGCCATTCCAGCAAAACTGCACGGTGCTTTTCGATGCCGGGACGAATGAAGGCGTCATCGTCGATCCGGGCGGTGACGCCGACGTGATCCTGCAGACGATCGGCGAGAACGGCATCACGCTCAAGGAGATCTGGATCACCCACGGCCATCTCGACCATGCCGGCGGCGCGCTCGACCTCAAGCAGGCGCTCGGCATCGACATCATCGGGCCGCACCGCGACGACCTGCCGCTGTTGCAGTCGATGGAAGCCAGCGCCGCGAGATTCGGCGTCACCTCCGGGGTTCGCAACGTCACGCCCGATCGTTTCCTGGAAGAGGGAGAGACGGTGTCCTTCGGCGAGCATGTCTTCGAGGTCTACCACACGCCGGGTCATGCGCCGGGGCATGTCATCTATTTCAATCGCGCGCAGAAATTCGCCCATCTCGGCGACGTGCTGTTCAGCGGCTCGATCGGCCGCACCGACCTGCCGGGGGGCGATCACGGGCAATTGCTGGATTCGATCAGGGACAAGGTGCTGCCGCTCGGCGATGATGTCAGCTTCATCTGCGGCCACGGGCCGGGCAGCACGATTGGCGAGGAGCGGCGGAACAATCCGTTCTTGGCTGGTCTATAAAACGAAGCCCCGCCGGATCGGCAGGGCTTGTAAAGTCAGGAGCGTTTCCGGAACTTACTCGGCTGTGCAGAAGTGCTGCTTGCCGTCGTAACCCGCATAGGTGCCGGTGGTCGAATTAAAGGTGGAGAAGCGCTGCTTGCAGTAATTGCGCCACTTGGCTGTCCATGGCTGGAGGGTGCCCTGTTGTGCCATGTCGGTGTTGCGGTGGGTCACATGCTCCCGCTGCGGACGATCGGGGAAATAACCCTCGTTGTCAGCCTGGTCGTCTATCGGGCCGGTATCATCGGGATCGCCACTGTCCTGGTACTGGTCGTCGGGTGCGGTGCGAACGACATGATGGGCGCGCGGCGGTGCATAATCCGGATCGTCCGGATCCACATTGCCATCGGCCGGGCCGACATATTCGGCGTCCGGGCCGGGATCGCCTTCATCGACATAGACCCTTTCACGCGGCTGTGATAAAGCTTCGCCGACGATCACACCGGCCGTCAGACCGATAATGCCCGCCGCTGCCCAGCGGCCGCGCCAGCCGGGGCCATGGTGATAACGCCAGTAGCGGCCATGGAAGCCGCGGTCACGCCAGCCGGCGGACGACACTTCCACCGTGCTGGCCAAAGTGGCGATCACGGCGACGCCGAGGATAAGGGTTTTGGTGAGTTTTTTCATAGCGATCTTCCCTGCAATGGGCCGGCCATGGGCCAGACTTGGGGAAAATCTAGGGCTCGGCCGATGAATGTCGGCTGAACGGAAAAGGGCAAGTTTGTGGCGGCCGTGTATACCGCGCGGTGTCAATGAAAAGGGCGCCGCCTGCCATTCCGGCAGCGGCGCCGTGTATACACTGCGCCGATCAGGCCTGGATCAGCCGGTGACTTGAAGGTTGACGGCCTTCGGACCCTTGCCGCGGCGGTCCGGCTCGGTGTCGTAGGTAACTTTCTGGTTTTCAGTCAGACCGGTGAGGCCTGAAGCCTGCACGGCGGTAATGTGGACGAAGATGTCGGAACCGCCTTTGTCAGGTTTAATGAAGCCAAAGCCCTTCTCGGCGTTGAAGAACTTTACGGTGCCAGTATCGGCCATGGAATAATTCCCTTTCCTCGCCATCCCCTCATCGGAAGGCATCCTCACTTCTGCAGGCAGATTTCGACTGTAAGGAAAGGTCCTACTATCGTGGTAGTCGGCCGGTTTCCCGTCGTTCCGCCACCCGGAGCTTGTTGCGCCTCCGGCGCGTTATTCTCAAGGTTCTTCCCAGTTGTTCGCAAATTGCCCGAACGCGGACAGAGTGAGGGCATTCCTAATTTTTGGCAAGCAAAACTTTCACGAATGATGCAAATTTAGCACGAAACGTGATCGATTCGCCTGTTCCAAAATGAGAAAAAGTATGGATTTCTTATTACTTTCGCCATTGTTTACAGTCTAGACTTGTTTGGCTGTTGCCTTTGTAAGCTCTGGTACAATTTCCACCATGACCATTGCGGCGAAGATAAGGCCGCACCCGATATAGCCTATGAGCGTGATCCGTTCGCCCAGCAAGAGCGCGCCGAACAATGCGCCAAACAGGGATTCACTGGCGAGAAAGATCGCGGCCTGCGGCGAGGTTGTCCAGCGCTGACCGACGACCTGCAGTGTATAGGCAACACCGGAAGAGAAGACGCCGGCATAGAGGATTTCGGGTGCTGCGTCCCGAAGGCCCGACCAGGTGACCGGCTCGACCGCAATGGCCACCGCGAGGCCGGCGATGCCGCAGATCAGGAACTGGACGGCGGACAGCGTCAGTGGCCTGGCGCTTTCGGAAACGAACATGCCGACAAGCAGAATCTGAGTGGCGAAGCAGACGGCGGAGGCAATCACCCAGAAGTCGCCGATCTTGAGGCGCGTGAGGTCGCCGCCGCTCAGATAATAGATGCCCGCCAGCGCCATCAGCGCCGCCGGCCAGATGATCCAGTGCGGCGCCCTGCGCAAGACGATGACGCTCAGCATCGGCACGATGATCACATAGAGGCCAGTGAGGAAGCTGGTATTGGTGACCGATGTCGTCAGCATGCCGATCTGCTGGGTGACCGCGCCGCCGAAGAGGGCCAGGCCGATCACGCCGAATGTCATCATATCCCGGGGTGCAATCGGCCTTACTGCCTTGCTGTCCTCGCGAATGGCAAACGGCAACACCACGAGGAAGCCGATCACGAACCGCGTGCCGACAAACCACCAGGGACCGATCGACTTCATCGCCAGATTCTGGCTGATGAAGGCCGCGCCCCAAATGGCGGCCGTCAGGAGGAGGGTGAGATTGGCCTGGATACGGGTCATTTTCGTGGATTTTGCTCGGCTGGTTTGTTGGCGAGGCTTACCATTTCGATCAAACCGGGACAATAATTACACGGTTGAAGAATTTTGATGCTTTCATTCAGTTTTGAACATGCCGGCGCGTGGCATGGCATGGCCGGTTGATACCGCGAAAGCCAGTCGTCGCGCATTCATCACTGGCGTGAATGGTCGATGCTGCAATCGGCCTGTTTTCTTCATTGCAGCCGGCGTCGCCGCATGAATAAGATCGAGCCATATCCCGCGTTCCAGGAAACCGCTTCAGCGAGCCGGCACGCATGTAGGTGCAATCGGCCGTTCCGGGTAAAGACGATGACGATCAAATGGAAAATGACGGAGGGCAGGAAGCCGATGTTGAAACTGGTCGAGGGGCGACGCAAGGACGGTTTCGATGGCAGCGACACGGGGCCGGATCAATTCCTATTGGCTTGGCCGGCGTCCAAGTGATGGCAGGCTATTCCGGTACGCCGCTCGGCAAAAAGCTTGGCCTTAAGGACGGCATGCGGGCGCTGCTGCTCGGCGTGCCGGCGCATCTCGACGAAATCTTGGGCTTTCCAGGCTTTGCCGTCGTGGAAACGGCGATGCCGGATAGGCCAAGCCGCGCTTGTGATTACATCCATGTGTTCGAAACGGATCGCGCGCGGCTGGAAAGCCTGGTGCCGGCATTGCGTGCGGGCCTGAAGGCCGATGGCACGTTGTGGATCTCCTGGCCGAAGAAGGCGTCGAAAGTGCCGACGACGGTCACCGAGGACTGTTTGCGTGAGATTTTCCTGCCCGTCGCACTTGTCGATGTGAAGGTCGCGGCGATCGACGAGGTCTGGTCGGGGCTGAAATTCATGTTCCGCAAGGAAGTGCGCAGCAGTCTGTAGCTACTTGGCCCGCGAAATCCTGAGCACCTTGCCGTCATTGGAATCGGTGGTGATCAACAGTGCTCCGTCCGCAGTCGCCTTGATGTCGCGGAGCCGGCCATAGCGACCTTTCAGCATGCGCTCCTCGCCAGTGATCTTGCCGCCGGCATCGCGCGAGATGCGTGCCAGGAGCTGGAATTTCAGCGCCGTCACCAGAAAATCGCCGTCCCATTCCGGAAACATCTTGCCGCGATAGACCGCGAGTGCGCCCGGCGCGATCGACGGGTCCCAATGGTAGAGCGGCTGCTCCATGCCGGCTTTCCTCGTGCCGACGCCGATTTTCGAGCCGTCATAGTTGACGCCATAGGAGATTATCGGCCAGCCGTAATTCTTGCCGGGCTCGGGATGATTGATCTCGTCGCCGCCTTTGGCGCCGTGCTCTACGCTATAGAGCACTCTCGTCTTGGCATCGAATGTGATGCCCTGAGGGTTGCGGTGACCCTTTGACCAGATTTCCGGCCGCGCCTTTTTGCCATCTGCGAACGGATTGTCCCCCGGTATCGAACCATCGCGGTTGATGTGGATGATGGCACCGTGGTCGTCGTGGAAATCCTGGGCGAGGTCCGGGGTAAATTGGTCGCCGATGGTGACGAACATGCTCTTGTCGGGCGCGAAGACAATGCGGGCGCCGAGATTGGCGGGGCGATCCTGCGGGTTGTTCGCGCGAAAAATGGTCTTGATATCGGCTATGCTTTTCTCGTCATCCGCAATCCGGCCGGAGAAAACCGCGATGCCGATCCCGGCATCGTAGTCTTCGGAAGCAGTGAAATAGAGCGTGCGGTCGTCGCCAAAATCCGGAGACAGCGCGACATCGAGGAGCCCACCCTGTCCTTCGGCATGGACTTTGGGCATTCCCTTTATCGGTTTGGAAAGCTTGCCATCGCGCAGGATGCGCAGGTTGCCGGAGCGCTCGGTGATCACGATCGCATTGTCGGGCAGGACTTCGACCGCCCAGGGATGATTGAGACCGGCGGCAAGGGTTTCGATGGAGATCGTCACTTTCTCGGTCTTCACCACTTCCGCAGCCAGGGCGATCAGCGGCGAGCCCGCGATAAAGCCAGCGAGAACAAGGCAATGGAGGTAGAGGCTGCGCGGCATGCTGTTCCCTATGGCGACAATGGTGACGGCAAGTTGAAGCAACAACCGGGCGGCAGCGTGTCAGTTCCGGGAAATACAGTCACATTCGCATTACCGCCGATTGATCGGCGGTGCTCAAATCATCCATGGATGAATTTGGTATCAGCGCGTCCGCTTGCCGAAAGCAGCACCTTTGCGCGCACCCGTATTGAAGCTCGGCACGGCCGTCCTCGGCATGTGGACCTCTGGATTGTAGCGCTCCAGATCGGCGGCCGGTTTGACCACGGTCGCCGCGGCACCGCCCACTTCGGGAAACTCTTCGTTGAACGTCGTCGGCGCCAGTTGCGGGCGAGCCAGGGCATAGCCCTGCAGCAGCGGCACGTCGACCTGCCGGCAGATCTCGACCTGGCGGAGATCTTCCAGTCCTTCGAAGATCGAGAGAATGCCCTGTTCGCCGAAGCTGCGGACGAGATGGCGGAGCAGTGCCAGGCCGGCGGAATTCTCCAGGAAGTCGCGGACCCATTCGGCCTCGAACTTCACATAATCGGGCTTCAACAGGTTGATGCGCTCGCTGTCGCGCTCGTCGGCGCCATATTCGTCGATGGCAATACGGAAACCATGCTGGCGGAAGGCCTGGACGAGGCGGGTCGGCAGTTCGGCGCTTTCGGTGCCGCGGCGTGTCAGCTTGCAGACGATCCGATCAGGGCTCATGCCGGCCTCGTGGGCGGCGAGCCGGATCATCTCGATCTCGCGCGCAATGTCGGCTTCAGCGACGAACAGGCCGGGACGGAAGCTCAGGATCAGCCGGGCATTGCGGCGGCGGAGCGCGCCGGTGTTGAAAATGTGCAGCGTGCGGCAGAGGCTGTCGATCATCATCATGTCAGGCTTGGCGATCTGCGGGAAGAATTCCGCCGGCTGAACCGGGTCGTCGCCACGCATCGGCCGGATCAGGCCTTCGAAGGCCTGGATATCGAGATAGCCTTCCCGATCCTGGCTGAAAATCGGCTGCAAGGCGGAATGCAGCGTGAACGGCCCGTAATCCGCGATCCAGGATCCGTCGTCGTCCTTGCGAAGATTGGAAAATACGCTGTTGCCCGCCATGTCGTCCAATACTCTCCACGCTCGCACAGACACGCAACATTAGCGCGTAAACGTTACTGCTGGCTTAAGTCGGAATTCACAATTGTTAATGTTGAGCATCAAAACAATGCATGTGCCATCGGGCTGCAAGAGCCGGGTTCCGCTTGATCGAGAGCCACCCATCTCCTATAAGGCCCACGCCCGTTTATGACAGCCATTTGAAGGAACAAGAGCATGGCCTTTCTCGCCGACGCGCTCTCCCGCGTGAAGCCCTCCGCAACCATCGCCGTGTCGCAGAAAGCCCGCGAACTCAAGGCGAAAGGCCGCGACGTCATCAGCCTTGGCGCCGGCGAGCCGGATTTCGACACGCCCGACAATATCAAGGATGCGGCAATCGCAGCGATCAAGCGCGGCGAAACGAAGTACACGGCTGTTGCCGGCATTATCGAATTGCGCGAGGCGATCGCGAAAAAATTCAAGCGCGAGAACAATCTCGACTATACCGCCAACCAGGTCATCGTCGGCACCGGCGGCAAGCAGATCCTGTTTAATGCGCTGATGGCAACACTGAACCCGGGCGACGAAGTCGTGATTCCGGCGCCGTATTGGGTGTCCTATCCGGAAATGGTGGCGATTTGCGGCGGCACATCGGTTTTCGTCCCGACGACGATCGAAAGCAAATTCAAGCTGCAGGCGGCCGATCTGGACAAGGCGATCACGCCGAAGACCAAGTGGCTGATCTTCAACTCGCCGTCCAACCCGTCGGGTGCCGCCTATACCCGCGATGAACTGAAGGCGATCACCGACGTGCTCGTCAAGCACCCGCATGTCTGGGTGCTGACCGACGACATGTACGAGCACCTGACTTTCGACGACTTCAAGTTCACCACGCCGGCCGAAGTCGAGCCCAGCCTCTACAATCGCACGCTGACGATGAACGGCGTCTCCAAGTCCTATGCGATGACCGGCTGGCGTATCGGCTATGCTGCCGGCCCGATCGAGCTGATCAAGGCGATGGATATGATCCAGGGCCAGCAGACCTCGGGCACCAATTCGATCGCTCAATGGGCGGCGGTCGAGGCGTTGAACGGTCCGCAAGACTTCATCGAGAAGAACAAGAAAGTCTTCCAGGGCCGTCGCGATCTGGTGGTCTCCATGCTCAACCAGGCCAAGGGCATCAATTGCCCGGTGCCGGAGGGCGCCTTCTACGTCTATCCGTCCTGTGCCGGCCTGATCGGCAAGACCGCGCCTTCGGGCAAGGTGATCGAGACCGACGAGGATTTCGTCTCCGAACTGCTGGAATCGGAAGGTGTTGCCGTGGTGCATGGTTCGGCCTTCGGCCTCGGCCCGAACTTCCGCATCTCCTATGCGACCTCGGAAACGCTGCTTGAAGACGCCTGCAGCCGCATCCAGCGCTTCTGCGCCGCCTGCCGCTGACGAGCTTTTAGCTGCGACAAACTGTAGCCGCTACTGGGATACCGGTGGCGGCTTTTGTTTTGCGTTGCTGTCGTTGGCTGAGGGTGATCACGGTTATTGGTGAGAAAATGCTAAGGATAGCTTAGTGTTTTATGGAAAAGCGCGAAACCGGTGATCAAGTGATTACAGTATTTATGGGGAGAGGTCGCAGTTTTAGATTGTGAATATTCGGTTAAAAATGGCGCCTATTTTTGATTTCCTGGGCGGCTCGCCTGCCGATATCGGCAGGAGGTACGCTTTCTTAGGAATATACTTTCAGTTAAAAAGATAAAAAATCATAGATTTGCCTGCCGCGTTGATCCCGCGACTGCGGTGATAGCGCTGGAAGCGGCGTGAAATCAGTATATTAGCGCTACTTGCTTTGACGGATAGGGCAAATCACTTTAATTTGGCTGTGTTCCCGACGCCAAAGTGCCGGGAACAGACCATCGCTCGTGACGGTGTCACGCAAGAGCGGATGGATTCTTCGGTTCGGGGCAGCCCTGTCCTTCGTATCCGGCATGAGGCCGGATTATCGGGCTGACACCGCAGCAAACCTCCCTCGATTTCCGTCACCCGCTGGGCAAAGCGGCGAACACATGATTGATCCCTTGAAGGAGGGTTTGGATGAGCAGCGTATCATCTGCGGGCGGCAATGCGTATTACTATACGTTGCAGCAAAACGCATTCAAAAAGCTGGATACCGACGGCAACGGCACGCTGGACCAGAACGAGGTCGACGCGGGCAAGCCGAAGACCGTGACCAATGACCAGGCGACCAAGATCTACAACAACATGGACACCGACAAGTCCGGTACCGTGACACAGGATGAATTCATCAAGGGCACGACCACCGGCGGCGGCGTGGGGCTGATCAACCAGCTTCCGACCGATGCGATCGACGTGCTCTTGAAACTGCAGCAGGGTGGGGCGCTCACCCAGGCCGCGCCGGCCGAAGCCGACGACAGCCAGGGCGGAAGCAATGGCGGCAGCGGCGGCGGTTCCGGTTCGGGCGGCAGCCAGACATTCGATCCGCTCGACACGAACAAGGATGGCATCGTTTCCGAACAGGAATTCCTTGCCGCGCATCCTGAAGACGCGCCGAAGAGCGCCTCCGATACGTCCTCTTCATCTGATGCTTCAAAGACGTCCACCGCAGGCGGCCAGTCGAGTTCTTCAGACCCGAATTCGACGGCAACGGAAAGCCGGCAGCAGCAGGAACAGGAGCAGGCGCTTGCCATGCTCAACACGCCGCCGCGGCTGATGGGGCCGGATTTCTTCGACTCGTTCAATGACACGTCGGGCATGAGTAGCCTGGCCTCGATGTTCGGCAACTCGGGCAGCAATCAGAACGGAGCGTCGAATATCTTCCAGCTGCTCGAAAACGAGCAGAATGGCGGAGCGTCGGCGGCAAGCCTGCTCTGACGATTTGCCAACAAAGGTTGCAAAGGGGCGGGGATAGACTCGCCCTTTTGTTGTGTGTCAGAATCGGCTCAATGGCTGAAAATGAAATCGTCGGCCGACAATTGACCGAGCCAGGCATGGCGGATGAACAGCGTATCGCCGCCGCCGCAATCGATCATCACATCCGGTCCGATCTGGTCGGCGTGGCTGACGACGTCGTCGAAGTTCTTGAGGCTGTCGAGATGGGAGAAATCGACGCGATCGCCGTCGAAGAAGCCGCGGATCGTGTCGTGGCCGTATCCGGTCTTGAAGACGAAGGTGTCCTTGCCGTCGCCACCGATCAACAGGTCGTCACCGCGGCCGCCGTCGAGCCGGTCATTGCCGCCGCCGGCATTGATCGTGTCCTTGCCGCCCTTGCCGTGGAATATTTCAGCATCATCCTTGCCGGTCAGGGTATCGTCGTGCTTGGTGCCGTCAATCTCCGGCTCCGGAATGATGATCGGGATAAAGTGGGCGCTGTCGGGAGCCGCATTCGACACCGGCTTGAAGACGCGCTGCATGACGGCGCCTTTGTCGCCGTCGATATCATAGGACTGCCACTCGATGACGAAGCCGCCATGTTTAAGGGCAGTCACCGACGGATCGAGCTGTTCGCTGTTGGTGTGCTGGTTGACGCGGAATTCCTTGCCGTCCTTCGATCCGTCCGCGTGGTAGACCTGGGTATAGATGCCGCCGGTATTGCCATCCTGATTGTCCGATTGCCAGGTCACCACCCAACCGCCATTCGAAAGGGCGGCGATGTCAGGCGCCTGCTGGTCGAGGGCTGTGTGGGTGTTGACCCGCTTCTCACCGCCGATCTTGTCGCCGTCGATGTCGAAATGCTGCTGGTAGATGCCGTAGCCGCTGCCATCCTGGTCCTGGCTGTCCCAGGCGACCACATAGCTGCCGTCGGCAAGGCTGGTGACGGTCGAGTGGTATTGGTTGCCGGCGGTATGCGTGTTGACCCGCATTTCGTCGCCCGCCGGCGTGCCGTCGGCATTATAGGCCTGGCGATAGATGCCGCTGAAATCGTTCTGGTGGCCGTAGGACGACCAGGTGACGATCCAGCCGCCATTTTTCAGTGCAGCGACATCGGCATCGAATTGATCCGAGGCCGCGACGGTATTGACTGTCACCTCTCCGCCAAGCGGCTTGCCGTTCTTGCCATAGGCGCGCTGGTGGATGTCGAAATTGTCGCCGTGATCGGACTGCGTCTGCCAGGTCACCACCCAGCCGCCGTCCTTCAAAGCTGTCACCGCTGAATGTGACTGTTCGCCGGCGGTTTCGGTGTTGACACGTGTCTCGCCGCCGAGCCGCTTGCCGTCTGCGCCGTAAGCCTGCTGGTAAATTTCGAACGAGGTTGCGAATTTGTCGCGCGAGGACCAGGTTTCAACCCATCCGCCATTCGGCAAGGCGGTGATCGCCGGCTCGAACTGGACATCGGCGGTGGTGGTGCTTACATGTTTCTCGCCGCCATGTTTGCTGCCGTCGGCATCGTAGCGCTGTTGGTAGACGCCATCCTGATCGCCGTCTTCGCCTTCGGAAGCCCAGGTGATGAGCCAGCCGCCATCCTTGAGTGCCGCGACGGCTGGCATGTGCTGGTCGCCTAGCGTATAGCTGTTGACGCGTGTTTCCTTGCCGCCTTTGTAAGCCATGGCGCTCTCCAGTTGTTTGCGGGCGCATCGCTGTGCGCCCTACTTGACCGGATAACGAGCTTGGAAGCCGTATTATTTGCGGCATTCAAAAATAATATTCGTTGTTATGTCGATCTGCTGCGAAATCAGCTCGAAGCAATGGGGCAAAAGAGGGAAATTTGGGCAAAAAAAGAGGGCCACGAGAAATCTCGGGCCCTTATAGGTGTGAAGGTAATTTAAACCTCCAGAGGGGAACAGCTGATACGGCGGCACTGGGAGGAAAACCGCCATGTGCATCAGCTGAGGGAAATATGGTGGTTTTTTGTGCATTGCGCAAGGAGTTTAGGCGCATGACAGGTATGCAATTGGTGCATGCTGTATGTGATATATCAATAAGTGATTGTTTCAATGAAGTAATTTTGTGCTTTGAGGCACGTCATTCAGGCTTGCTGGCTAAACAATTTTGTTCGTGTACGTGCTAATTTCTGCGCAGGCCTTGAAAAGTCACATTCGCAGCACCTGTCGGAAAATCAAGTTGTGCGCTCTGGCGACGATCGAATCATAGGGAAGTTTGAGCTTTGGGGCGCTCTCAGGTTCGTTCAGATAGCGGAAATTGGCGCCGAGGACAGCATATCGGCATGAATGATGAGTTGCATCCAGCCAGATTGCTTTGGCGACGGCGCGCTCCCTGCGGGCCTGATATCCAGCGCCGTTTAAGCCATAGACGCTTCTATTTGATCGGGAAAGGCTCTAATGCTGTCGCCGTTTGCCAAGGTGAACACCGTGCCGACAAGGAGCGTCAAGCCACCGTGCATAGCAGACTGTTTCAAGCCCGGCAGTGGACACACCGGTTTATCAAATATCTCATTCTCAGGCCAAAACCCTGGCAGGATGAAGGATTGCGTGGCGCCAACGTCGTCGTGGTCGGCTCGGCGCCGGTCGCGACCAAGCCGGTCGGTCTCGACGACAGCTACCGGATCGTTACGATCAATGCGTCCCAGCATTCCCTGCGGGGATGGGATGTGTCGGACCCCTATGCGACGATCATGATGTTCAATCAGATCGACGGCACCAATACCAATGCCAGCGAGGTCCGCCGCGTGCTTTCGGGCGAACGCACCGGCAATCTCTATCTCATGCTTTGGCGCCATGGCCGTCCACGGGCGGAGGCCGGGCTCAAGGCTATGGGCTACAGCTATGCCAACCTGACCCTGATCGACCGTTACCGGCGTGTCGCCCTGGTGCGCACCGTCACCGGCGAACTCAATTTCGAGCTCGACGCCTCGACCAAATATTCGAATGGTATCATCGCCGTTCTCCTGGCGCTGCACAGCGGCGCCCGTGCGGTGATCCTCTCCGGCATCAATCCCAATTCGACCGGGCATGTCTATAATGCCGAAAACCTCGAGCGCAAGCATGTCGGCAAGGACAGCGCCATGCTCAAGCAATTGATGGCGATGGGCATGCCGATCTATACCGCCGATCCCGCCGTTGCCGGGGATTTTGGTCTGCCATTGTGGAAGGGTTAGCCGCCAGCCTTCTTGTCAGCCTGCTTGGCAAGATGGCGCTGCTTGCGGGTCTTCGGCTTCAGGCTGGCGAAGAAATTGTAGACGCTCCGCTCAAGCTTGGTGATCGACATCAGCTTGTCGATCTGCTGGTTGGCGTCGTCGAGCCGCCTTGCGAGCACTTCATTGGCCTCGGCCAGGATTTCGACCGGCGCGACATCCGGCATCGCCTTCATCAGCGTTTCGATCGGTGTGGCCTCGTAACGGCCTAGCATGGTGATATCGCCGCGCCGGGCGCGAACGGCGAGATAGATCTGCTCGAAATTCCAGTCGTGGACGTCGAACACTTTCCATTTGTCGCTGCGCTTGGCCGAAAATCCGGCCAGCACCACCTTGCCAGGCAGGCCGAGGCCCAGCAGCCACAAGGTCAGCGCAAAGCCGCTGGTGGCGAATTTCCCTGACGGATAGGTCTGGCCGAGGATATCGCGGAGGTCGAGATGCCGGACCGTGGCGCCGTTGAAGGCGGAGGCCGGGCTCAGCGTCTCGGAGCCATCGACGCGGACATTGACGATGCCGAGAAAGCGATCCGTCTGGAAAAATTTGAGCACGTCAGCCACTTCGCGACGATGAACGATATTGGCGCCCATCGTGCCGCTGCGCGAGATCAGCAGGCAAGGCGCATCGAAGCCGGCATCGAGTACCTTGTAGACTTTGTTGAAGAACACGAACAGCGTCGTGGACGGGTATGTCTGGCGCAACTGCTCCGGCTGGGCCGCCTCGCTATTGCCGATCAGGACGATATGCGAATAAGGCGAAAAGAAAGCCCGCCATTCCTCAAGCGATGAAAAGCGAAAATCCTGGCTCCGGTCTGGGGTCATTGGCTAAGGCCATTCCGGGCCAGAGACACGGCTTTCACCCGCTGCTTGAAATAGGATCGCGCCTGCGCCTCGCGCGGCGAATTGATGATCCGCGTGCCGGCGTAGCGCAGGAAGTCGCCGAGGTCACGGGTGAAGCTGCGCCCGGCGCAAAAATCCTTCCACGGCGTCCGCACCAGGGCTTCATAATAGAAGCGAACGAAAGCCCTGTGGCTCCAGTTGCGTGAGGTCTGCCACGGCTTGCGGCGGCCGGTGAAATGGAAGATCGTCGGCCGTTCGACAAAGGACGCAATGCCGGTCTGGGTATTCCAGCGATGTTCGAGCGGCAGCCACCGTCCCTGGAAGACGATGTTCAGCACATCCTGGTCGTTGGCCTCGAAGGTGCGGGTAGGGTCGGACAGCAGGTCGCGGGTTTGCGCCAGCACATTCTCGGCCAGGCATCGCTGCCAGTCGAACAGCAGTACGCCGGCGTTGAAATAGAGCGGGCCATAGGCGAGGCCGAGCTGACTTTCGCGCCGCTCCGCCTTTTCCGGAAAGGCCATGAGATAGTCTTCGACCGCACCCAGCAGATTGCCGCCGAGATCCACGCTCCAAAGCGGGTCGATCGGCGCATCGACCAGAACGTCGGCATCGACATAGAGCAGACGGTCGAGGTCGGCGGGTAGGAGCCCATCCATGAACAGCCGCGCCAGTGTGGCCTTCGACCAGCGGCCCTTGGTTTCCCGCAGTGTTTCGGGGGCGCTATAGGCGACGATCTCGATGGTGACGCCGTTCTGGCGGCCGAACAGGGCGACGCGCTCGATATCTTCCGCCGTCAGGTCAATGCCGATCAGGTAATAATGGGTTGCCGGCGCCGCATTGTGGCGGGCGATGGACAGCAGGGCGCAGCAGGCGGCCGGCAGCATGTTGATATCCGAACATGTGACAACGGCACATCTTGACATTCAACCCGAACTCCAGTCTGGCAATCGCACCGACGGCGCCGGGCGATCCGAGCGATCTCATACTGTCTGGCGATGGCCCGATCAAGTGTTGACCAGGCCCATAACGGCTCGTAAATGCTGCCCGCCTTTCGCGCCGGCTCGAGTATCGGTGGCGATGTACAAGGAGAATTGCGTGACGCATGCAGGCCGATATCGCCCCGAACTCGATGGCCTCCGTGCGGTCGCCGTTGCCCTGGTCGTGCTTTATCATGCGGGCATAGCGGCATTTTCGGGCGGCTTCATCGGCGTCGACGTGTTCTTCGTGCTGTCGGGCTATTTCATGACGGCGATCATTTCGCGGGAGATCGACGAGGGCCGGTTCGAGCTGTCGCGGTTCTACGTGCGGCGCATCCGCCGGCTGTTTCCGGCGCTGGCGGTGGTGCTGATCGTCTCCTCGGTGTTTGCCTGGGCGTTATTGATGCCCGAGGAACTCAAGCACTTTGCCAACAGCGTGCGGGCCGCCGCGATGCTGCATGCCAATGTCCTGTTCGAGCGCGAAAGCGGTTATTTCGACCTTGATTCCCATATGAAGCCGTTGCTGCATACCTGGTCGTTGTCGGTCGAAGAGCAATTCTATCTGATCTTCCCGCTGGCGCTTGTCCTGCTCCGCCGCTATGGCGGTCGGGGCTTGGCGCCCTTGGTCTTGATGATTGCAACGGCGCTTTCGTTTCTGCTCAGTATCTGGGGCGTCTTCACCGAGCCGACGGTTGCCTTCTACATTCTGCCCTACCGGCTTTGGGAACTGCTGCTCGGGGCGCTGGTGGCGCTCAATCCAAAGGCCATCAAGCAGGATGGGGCCAATTTCCTGACCCTGGTGGGCCTTGGCGGCATCATCGCCGCTGGCCTGCTGTTCGACACCGAGACACCGTTTCCGGGGCCGGCAGCGATGTTGCCATGTCTGTCGACCATGCTGCTGATTGCCGTCGGCGGACAATCGAGTATCGCCCGGCGGTTCCTGGGGTCCAGGCCGATGCTGTTCCTCGGCAAGACCTCCTATTCGATCTATTTGTGGCATTGGCCGATCATCGTCTTCCTGCCCTATTTCCTTCCCAAGTCGTCGATGACCTGGGCACCGTTGCTGGTGATCGCAAGCTCGATCGTGCTCGGCTACGTCTCGTGGAAATTCGTTGAACAGCCGTTCCGCTATGCCCGCCCGAATGCCGCGCGCCGGACGGTTTTCGCGAGCTTTGCCGGCAGCCTCGCTTGCGCTGCGATCTTTGCTATCGCGGTCAGCGCCGGGGAGGGCCTGCCGAGCCGGCTTCCGGACAGCGCCCGCAAATTCTACGCCGCCAAGCTTGACGCCAGCCCCTATAGTGACATGCGCTGCTTCATGGATTCCGATGGCAAGGGCCTGGATCCTGAGCAGGTCCGCATCGGCAATCTATGCCATATCGGCGCCGAAGGCGTCCCGCCGACCTTCCTGCTCTGGGGCGATTCCCACGCTGCGGCCATCGCGCCCGCCGTAGATGTTGCCGCCCGCAAATTTGGCATATCGGGACTGTTTGCCGGCAGGGCGTCTTGTCCGCCGCTGCCGGATACGGTGTTCGGTCCGGCCTCCTCGGTCGCCCGCTGCGTCAAGATCAACGCCGCCGTGCTCAAGCTGCTGAAGCGCCAACATTTCCAGGCCGTATTCATGGCCGCCTACTGGCCCAAATATGTCCACCGCGCCGAATTGCCCACTGCCGGCATATTCTTCGACATCCACCAGCCGTTGCCGCTGCAAGACTGGTCGGCGCCAGTCATGGCCGGCCTGAAGACGATGACCTCGACGCTGACCGATACCCACACTCTGCCGGTCCTGATCCTGGACGTGCCGGAAATGGGCTTCAACATTCCCGAAGCCCTGGCGCGAGCCCAGACGACCAACGGCACGTTGGATATCGCCCCGCCGCTCGATTATACCCTCAGGCGCCAGGCGCTGGCCCGGCGCGTGCTGACCGAGACGGCGGCTGTGCAAGGTGCTGCCTTGGTCGATCCGCTGCCGGCGATCTGCTTTGACGGCCACTGCAATGCCCGGCTCGGCGATATCGTGCTCTACAAGGACACCGACCACCTGACCAACAAGGGCGCGATCGCCATTTCGCGCGTTTTCGACCCGATCATGATACGGCTGGCGAAAGGCGATGCGTTGGCGAAGAACGATACGCTGATAAAGGCCGATGCGCCGTTGAAGTAGGCGAGTGCGTCGCGGCGGGTGCCGGGAGCGATTTGGGCAAACCGGCGTCAGAACGGGAACTGTCCTCGGGGCACGCTATGTTCGGCGATCCGGACGTCGTTACGAATGGAGAGCGTGGCCAAGTGCCTTCATAGCCGCCTCCTGGAAGGCCTCGCTGCGCGTCGGATGAGCGTGGATCGTGCCTGCTATGTCCTCGAGCCGGGCGCAGTTCTCGATCGCCTGCGCGAACGCACTCGATAACTCCGACACGCCCGCTCCGACTGCCTGGATTCCCAGGATGAGATGGCTGTCGGCGCGTGACACCACCCTGACGAACCCTTCTTCCGCCTGCATCGTCATCGAGCGTCCGTTGGCGAGAAATGGGAACTGTCCGACCTTGACGTCCAACCCGGCGGCTCGCGCCTCGTCCGGCGACAGGCCGGCAGTCACGATCTCGGGATCGGTGAAGCAGACGGCGGGTATGCACCGCTTGTCCCATGTCCTGCGCCTGCCGGAGACGATCTCCGCGACCATCTCTCCCTGAGCCATGGCGCGATGGGCGAGCATCGGATCTCCCGTGACGTCGCCGATGGCGTAGACGCCGCGCATCGACGTCCGGCATTGATCGTCGATACGGATGAAGCGGCCGTTCATCTCGAGGTCCAGTTCCTCAAGACCGCATCCTTCGAGCCGCGCGCGACGTCCGACTGTGACCAGGATCTTCTCCGCCTCGATCGTTTCTTCGGCTTCATCCTTCTCGACGACGAGACCTTTGCCATTGCCGGCGAGGCCTTTGGCCTTGGTTTCGGTGAGGACGCGGACACCGAGCCTCTCAAGTTTCAACGCCACGGGTTTGGTCAGGTCGGCGTCGTATTGCGGAAGAATTTTTTGCGTTGCCTCCACGACCGTCACCCGCGAGCCGAGCTTGGCGAAGGCGGTTCCCAATTCAAGCCCGATATAGCCGCCGCCGACCACGGCGAGGTTCGCCGGAACCTCCGTCAGGGCCAGAGCCTCCGTGGAAGACAGAACCGCATCTCCGAACGGCAGCGTCGGAACTTCGACGGCCGCGGACCCCGTCGCCACGACGACATATTCGGCGTGGATGAGCTGAGCGCCCGTCTCGGTCGCGACTTCGACAGTCTTGCCGTCGCGGAACGTCGCGGTTCCGATGACGATCTTCACTTTCGCCTTCCTGAGCAGGCCCTGGACGCCGGAATTCAGCCGGGCGACAATCCCGTCTTTCCATCTGACGGCGGCGCCGAGATCGATCGTGGGATGTCCGACTTTAATGCCAAGCGGACTGTCGGCGGAAAATGCCGAGACCTTCTCGAACTCTTCGGCCACATGGATCAGCGCTTTCGAGGGGATGCAGCCGATGTTGAGACACGTGCCGCCGGGTTTGCCCGCCTCGACGATGACCGTGTCGACACCGAGCTGACCCGCCTTTATCGCGCATACATAGCCACCGGGGCCTGCGCCGATCACCAGAAGCTTGCAGTTGATTTCCTTCATGACTCAGCCTTCCAGAAAGATCATCGCGGGCGTTTCGAGCAAAGCCTTGACGCGCTGGATGAACGTGGCGGCATCCCAGCCGTCGACGATCCGATGGTCGAAGCTCGACGACAGGTTCATGCTTTTGCGGGGCACGAACTGGCTTCCGTCCCAGGCCGGCTTCATCACCAGCTTATTGACACCGACGATGGCGACTTCCGGGTGGTTGATGATCGGTGTCGAGACAAGCCCGCCAAGCGCTCCGAGCGAGCTGATCGTGATCGTCGATCCCATAAGCTCCTCACGGGTCGCCGTACCGTCGCGGGCGGCTTGCGACACGCGTGCGATCTCGGCCGCGCAATCACGAAGGCCACGTGCCTCGACATGCCGGACCACCGGGACCATCAGTCCGGTCGGCGTCTGTGTCGCGACGCCGACATGCACGGCCTCATACCGGAAGACCACGCCTTTCTCGTCGTCGAACGTGGCGTTGACCACAGGATGGTCTTCGACAGCTCTGGCGATCGCCTTCATCAGGAATGGAAGGATCGTGAGCTTCACTGGGTCGCCGCGCCTGTCCTGGTTCAACTTCGTCCGCAATTCCTCGAGCGCGGTCATGTCGACGTCTTCGACATAGGTGATATGCGGAATGCGGCTCGCGGCCATCGACATCTTCTCCGCGATACGCCGCCGCAATCCCGTGACCTTGATCTCCGTGATGCCAGTCCGCTTCTGCGCGACCTTTGGGGAGGACGCCTGCTCACCCTGCTGCAGGTGACGGTCGATGTCCTCATGGGTAATGCGGCCCGCCGGACCCGTCGCCTTCACCTGCCTGAGATCCACCCCGGCCTCGGTCGCGCGAAGCCGGACCGCCGGAGATGCCAATGGTTTGTCGGCAGGCTTGGCCACGACATGCCGTGCGTGGGAGCCTGATGCCGCCGACACGGCATTCTCGTGCGGATTAGCCTTGGGCGCGGATGGCGGCGACTCCGGCTTCACGGGGGCGATGGTCGGTCCGGTGTCGTCGGCTGTCCCGACAGACGCGTCCCCGGCGACATCGATTTTGATCAGGGCCGCTTTGACGGCGATCTTGTCGCCGATCTCGCCTGCGAGCCAGGTCACCGTGCCGCTGACCGGCGATGGGATTTCGACCGTCGCCTTGTCGGTCATGACTGCGGCGACAATCATGTCCTCGCGGACCGGATCGCCCACGCTGACATTCCATTCGACGAGTTCGGCTTCAGCGACGCCTTCGCCGACATCCGGCATTTTGACGACATGTTCCATCTCAAGCCCCCAGCGCTTCGGCCATGGCCCGGCCTACGCGGTCGGGTCCCGGGAAGTAGTCCCACTCCTGCGCGTGGGGATATGGGGTGTCCCAGCCCGTGACGCGGGCGATCGGCGCTTCGAGGTGATAGAAGCAATGTTCCTGCACCAAAGCTGCGAGTTCGGCCCCGAAGCCGGAGGTCAGCGTGGCCTCGTGCACGATGACGCACCTGCCGGTTTTCGACACCGAGGCGATGATCGCTTCCAGATCGAGGGGAAGCAACGAGCGGAGGTCGATGATCTCGGCGTCGACGCCGAACTGTTCTGCGGCGGCGATGGCGACGTGCACCATCGTTCCATAGGCCAGCACCGTGATGGCGCAGCCCTCCCTGACGACCTCGGCTTTCCCGATCGCAATCGCGTAGTGTCCGTCAGGGACTTCGCCTTTCGGATGCTTCGCCCAGGGCGTCACCGGCCTGTCGTAATGGCCGTCGAACGGGCCGTTATAGAGCCGCTTCGGCTCAAGGAATATGACCGGGTCCGGATTCTCGATCGCCGAGATCAGCAAACCCTTGGCGTCATAGGGATTGGATGGCACGATGACCTGGAGGCCGGCAACATGCGTGAACAGGGCCTCGGGGCTCTGGCTGTGGGTCTGGCCGCCGAATATTCCACCACCCGTCGGCATGCGCACGACGATCGGACAGGTGAAGTCACCATGCGACCTGTGGCGRATGCGCGCCGCCTCCTGCGTGATCTGATCATAGGCGGGATACATGTAGTCCGCGAACTGGATTTCGACGCAGGGCCTCAGGCCATAGGCAGCCATACCAATGGCGACACCGACGATGCCGGATTCGTTGATGGGGGCGTCGAAGCATCGCGAAGCGCCGTACTTTGCCTGCAGGCCCTGGGAACAGCGGAACACGCCGCCGAAATAGCCGACATCCTCGCCGAACACGACGACGTTCTCGTCTTTCGCCATCGAGACATCCATGGCGCTTCGGACCGCTTCGATCATTGTCATTCTGGTCATGTCAGTAGCCCGCCTGCTGCCTCTGCCGCCGGATGTGTGGCGGCATGTCCTTGTAGACACCCTCGAAAATGTCGCGGACTGACGGCTTGTGGCCCGAATGAAGAGTGCCGAAAGCCTCGGCCTTCTTCTGCGCCTCGATCACCTCGTCGTCGATCTCGCTCTGGGCCTGCACGTGCCGCTCCTCCGTCCAGGCGCCCCTGGCGATCAGATGCTTCTTGAGACGTTTCAATGGGTCGCCCAAAGGCCACGCCTCGAATTCGTTTTTGGGCCGATAGGCGGACGGGTCGTCCGAGGTGGAGTGCGGCCCGGCCCGGTAGGTGACGTATTCGATCAGCGTGGAGCCAAGGTTCCGACGCGCCCTTTCTGCGGCCCAGGATGCGACCGCGTGGACAGCGAGGTAATCGTTTCCATCGACACGCAGCGACGGGACGCCGAAACCGAGACCTCGCGCCGCGAAGGTCGCGGAACTGCCGCGCGCGATCCCCTGGAAGGTGGATATGGCCCATTGGTTGTTGACGATGTTCAGGACCACGGGTGCCTTGTAGGTCGACGCGAAGACCAGCGCCGAATGGAAATCGGCCTCCGCGGTGGCCCCGTCGCCGACCCAGCCCATGGCGATTTTATGGTCGCCCTTTATCGCCGACGCCATGCCCCAACCCACCGCCTGTACGAACTGCGTGGCGAGGTTGCCCGAGAGCGTGAAGAAGCCGTGCTTCTTGGAGGAGTAGAAGGTCGGAAGCTGCCGCCCCCGCAAAGGATCGTGATCATTGGAGTAGATCTGGCACATCATGTCGGACATCGGATAGCCGGACGCGATCAGAAGGCCAGCTTGCCGATAGGTCGGGAAATTCATGTCGCCATCCCGGAGCGCCATCCTGGCCGCGCAGGCGACAGCCTCTTCGCCGAGATGGACGACGTAGAATGACGTCTTTCCTTGCCGCTGCGCCAGCAGCATCCTGGCGTCGAAGGCGCGCAGCTTCATCATATGCCGGAGGCCGATGAGAAGCTGCTCGTCGGTGAGGCCGCCGTTCCATGGACCGACCGCTTTTCCCTCGTCATCGATAACCCGGACGATGGAGTAGGCCAGGTCGCGTATCTCGTCAGCGGACACATTCACCGGCGGCCGTCGGACCGCCCCTGCCTCCGGCACCTCGAAGGCGGAGAAGTCCGGGGCCGCACCGGGCCGAACGGTGGGTTCGGGCACGCGCAGGCTCAAACGTGCGTCTTCGTTCATTTCGTTTTCCATCTCGTCGATGTCCTCCGACGCCATTCAACACTGGCTAAAGGTTGCGCGCGATGACCAGCTTCTGGATGTCACTCGTTCCCTCGTAGATTTGCGAAACGCGGACGTCGCGGTAGATGCGCTCGACCGGATAGTCGGACATGAAACCATAGCCGCCATGAATTTGGATCGCCGCCGAGCACACACCCTCTGCCATCTCGGTGGCGAAGAGCTTTGCCATGGACGCCTCCGACAAGCAGGCAAGGCCTGCGTCCTTCAATGACGCGGCGTGCAGCACGAGTTGCCGGGCGGCCTCGATCTTGGTCGCCATGTCCGCCAGGCGGAAGGCGACCGCCTGATGCTCCATGATCGCCTTGCCGAACGCCTTGCGCTCCTTGGCGTAGTCCCTGGCGGCCTCGAACGCGGCACGCGCCATTCCGACGGCTTGCGATGCGATGCCGATGCGCCCGCCTTCAAGGTTCGCCAAAGCAATTCTGTACCCTTCGCCCTCGTTGCCAAGCAGGCAGTCGGCGGGCAACCGCATGTCGTTGAAAGCAATCTGACATGTGTCGGACGCGTGCAGGCCCATTTTATCCTCGACGCGCACGACCTCGTATCCGGGCGTGTCGGTGGGCACGATGAAAGCCGAGATGCCTTTCTTGCCCGCGCCGGCATCGGTGACGGCGAAGACGATCACGACGTTGCCGTTCTTGCCGGATGTGATGAACTGCTTCGTTCCGGTGATGACATAGGCGTCGCCATCGCGGAGGGCTTTGGTCTTGAGATTGGCGGCGTCCGAACCCGCCTGCGGTTCGGTCAATGCGAAGCCGCCGATCCACTCGCCGCTTGCCAGCTTCGGGAGAAACCGTCGTTTCTGCTCCTCGTTGCCGAAGCGCAGGATCGGAACGCAGGCGACGGAGCTGTGCACGCTCATGATCGTCGAGCACGACCCGTCTGCAGCAGCAATCTCCTCGACCGCGGCAGCGTATGCGACCGCCCCCGTTTCCGACCCGCCATAGGCTTCGGGAACTAGCATCCCGAGCAGGCCGAGCTCACCCATCTCGCGCAGCTCTTCGCGCGGAAAACCGTGGTCCTTGTCGCGCCGCGCCGCGCCTGGAGCGAGCCGCTCGCGGGCGAAGTCGCGCGCCATGTCGCGTATCTGGGTCTGCGTCTCGTCCAGTATCATGCTTCTCCTCCCAGCGGCGTCAGATGCGTTCGACGGCGATCGCCGTTGCTTCGCCGCCGCCGAGACAGAGCGAAGCCATCCCGCGTTTGAGGCCGTAGCGCTCCAACGCAGCCAGCAGCGTCACCACGACGCGCGCTCCGGACGCTCCGATGGGATGTCCGAGCGCGCAAGCGCCACCATGGATATTGACCTTGTCTCCGGGAATGTCGAGGTCGCGCATCGCCGCCATCGGCACGACAGCGAAGGCTTCGTTGATCTCGAAGAGATCGACGTCCCTGAGCGCCCAGCCCGTCTTTTCCGACAGTTTCTTCAGCGCGCCGACGGGAGCCGTGGCGAATTGGTTGGGCGCCTGTGAGTGCGTCGCGTGCGCGACGATGGTGGCGAGCGGCTCGACCCCTCTGCTTTCAGCGCTCATGCGGCGCATCAGCGCAATCGCCGCAGCCCCATCCGAAATCGACGCGGAGCTTGCCGCGGTGACGGTTCCGTCTTCGCGGAAAGCCGGCCGGAGCGTGCGAATGCGCTCGATACTGGCCTTTGCCGGCTGCTCATCGCGGCTGATCTCGCGCGATGTCTTGCCGGATGTCACCGTGACGCCGGCGAGTTCAGGGTCGAACGTCCCGTCCTCCACCGCCTTTTTCGCTCTGGTGAGCGACTCGATGGCATAGGCGTCCTGGGCATCGCGGGTGAACTGGTAGGCCTCGGCGCATTCCTCCGCGAACGTGCCCATCGATCTGCCGCTTTCATAGGCATCTTCCAGGCCGTCGAGAAACATGTGGTCCAGGATTGAACCATGCCCCATGCGGTATCCGGATCGCGCGCGCTTCAGCAGATAGGGCGCGTTGGTCATGCTCTCCATGCCGCCCGCCACCACTATGTCCTGGGCTCCCGCCATGATCTCGTCATGGCCGATCATCAGCGCCTTCATGCCGGACCCGCAGACCTTGTTCACAGTCACTGCGCCGCAGGCATAGGGAAGACCTGCTGCGAGAGCAGCCTGGCGCGCGGGAGCTTGACCGAGGCCAGCGGGGAGGACGCAGCCCATCAGGACTTCGTCGACGTCGTCCGGCTGAAGTGCGGCACGCTGCACCGCCGCCCGGATCGCCATAGCGCCCAATTGCGTGGCGGAGAGGTCCTTGAGATCGCCTTGGAAGCCACCCATCGGCGTGCGGGCCGCCCCGGTGATGACGACTGTATCAGGAATGGACATTCAAGCACCTCACCTTGCTGCCATACGGAGCGCGCCATCCAGCCGGATGACCTCGCCGTTGAGCATGTCGTTGTCGAAAATGTGTTGGACCAACGAGGCGAACTCGTCGGGCCGCCCCAATCTGTTGGGAAAAGGAACACTCTTTCCGAGAGAGTCCTGCACCTCCTGCGGCATGCCCGCTATCATCGGCGTCTCGAAAAGTCCCGGCGCGATCGAGACGACGCGAATGCCGATCGAGGCGAATTCCCGGGCGACCGGCAAGGTCATCGCCGCCACACCGCCCTTCGAAGCCGCGTAGGCCGCCTGACCGATCTGCCCCTCATAGGCGGCAATGGACGCGGTGTTGACGATGACGCCGCGGCAGCCGTTCTCGTCCGGTTCCTGCTTGGCGATAGCATCGGCGGCGAGACGCAACATGTTGAACGTGCCGATCAAATTGATCGAGATGGTCTTGGTGAAGCTCTCCAGCGAGTGCGGCCCTTTGCGGCCGAGCACCCTTTCGCCGGGCGCGATCCCAGCGCAGTTCACGAGACCCCGGACGCCGCCGAAGGCGTCGCTCGCCAGAGCCACGGCATCCATGCAGTTGGCTTCATTGGTGACGTCGACACGAAAGAAACGCGCCGCTTCGCCGATTTCGGAGGCGACGGATTGGCCCCGGTCCGTGTCCATGTCGGCAATCAGCACGCGGGCTCCGGCATGCGCGAGGCGCCTGGCAGTCGCTGCTCCGAGCCCGGAGGCGGCTCCCGTCACGATCACGGCTGCGTCTTGCATCTTCATCTCAACCTCCCGATCGGCATTTCAAGTCAATTCGCTCAAGCCGGCAACAACCACCCGCGTCCCGATGTGGTCTCCCGGGCCACGAGGTCGGCGGCGGCGTTGCTCGGGGTGGCCATGTCCTCCGTCCCGTCGACAGAGCCGCGCATATATGCCTGGCTGCCACCGCCGACGTCATGTTAGATTATCAAAAATATGATCGACGATTTGATCTGTTTGTACCAACAAAACGGGCGTTTTTTAAGTCAATTGCACCACGATAACGCGAAGGAGCAGGCAATTGTCTCAACTTGGTGATCTCGATACATTCGACCAGAAGATTCTGAGCGAGCTTGCCTCCGATGGGCGATTGAGCTGGCGCGATCTGGCCGAAAAGATCGGATTGTCTCTGTCGCCGACGATAAGGCGGGTTCGTCGCATGGAAGAGCTTGGCGTCATCAAGGGTTATTATGCGGCCATCGACCAGGGGCGGCTTCGTGATGCTATCGGCGTGTTCATTACCGTCGCGCTCGAACGGCAGGTGAAAAACGCGCTCATCGAATTCGAGCGGCGCGTCAGGGCCGTGCCCGAGGTCGTCGGAGGATACCAGATCAGCGGCGCATCGGACTATCTGATCCACGCCATGGTAGAGGACCTGCCGCACTACCAGGCGCTATTGGACAATCTGACGGCCATCGAAGGCGCTTCACGGATTCAATCGAATTTCGTCGTCAAGACCTTCATTCAACGAATGTCGGCTCTTCCCGAGCGTTAGGTGACGCGGGACATCGCATCGGTTTTTCGCAACGTGCCAAGTCGTTGCAGATCGACCGCAGCAATAGCGTGTCAGAAATTCCAGTTGCGCGCCTTGGCGACGATGAAATCGCGGAAAACCTTGAGCTTGGCGGCGTTCTTGAGTTCGCTCGGGTAGCAGAAATAGGTGTCGAAGGACGGCACGTCGGCATGGGTGACGAGCTGTACCAGGCCGGGGTCACGACCGACGATATAGTCCGGCAGCATGGCGATGCCGATGCCGAGCAGCGCGGCGCGCTTGATCGAGGTGAGGCTGTTGATCTGCAGCGCCGGCGAACGCGGATGATCGTCCGGCCGTCCGGCCGTCTCCAGCCAATTGACATCAAGCAGGTAATTCGGCGCCGGTTCGCCGAAAGTGATGATGCGGTGGTTGTCGAGTTCTTCCAGCGTCTGCGGCTCGCCGTGCCTGCTGATATAGGAGGGCGCGGCATAGACATGCATATGCACGGTGAACAGCTTGCGCTGGATCAGGTCCGATTGCTGCGGCTCGCGCAGGCGAATGGCGCAGTCGGCATGGCGCATGTTGACGTCGAGTTCCTCGTTATCGAGGATCAGCTGCACCTGCATATCCGGATAAAGGCTGAGAAATTCCTGCACCTTGTCGGTCAGCCAGCCCTGGCCGAGGCCTACGGTGGTGGTGATGCGCAGCCGGCCGGTCGGCTTTTCGGTGGTCTCGGTCAGCTGCACCTTGACGGATTCGAGCTTCATCAGCACGTCGTGGGCGGTACGGTAGAGCAATTCGCCCTGTTCGGTGAGGATCAGGCCGCGCGCATGGCGATGGAAGAGTTTTGTGTTGATTTCCGATTCCAGCGCGCTCACCTGGCGGCTGATGGCGGACTGGGACAGATGCAACTTCTCGGCAGCGTGGGTGAACGACCCTGCCTCCGCAGCCGCATGAAAAATACGCAATTTGTCCCAGTCAAGCGACACGCTTCATTACCCCTCAAAAGAGCCTTTGCAGCTTCTCTTCATTCCGCCGCGATGGCGACGTGCAAATGTCCGGCCAGGTAGCGCTCGGCTTCGAGCGCCGCCATGCAGCCCATGCCGGCGGCGGTGATCGCCTGCCGGAAAGTATCGTCGGTGACGTCGCCGGCGGCGAACACGCCTTCGACATTGGTCGCCGTCGAATCCGGCGCCGTCCAGAGATAGCCGTTCGGCTTCGCCCGGAGCTGGCCGGTGAACAGTTCCGTGGCCGGCGCATGGCCGATGGCCACGAACAGGCCGTCGATGGCGCGCGCAGTGAGTTCGCCGGTGCGGGTATTCCGGATCACCACGCCGGTGACCGATGCCGGCATCGGCGGATGCAACTGCTCGCCGGTGATCTCGGCGATCTCGCTGTTCCACAGCACCGAGACGTTCTGGCGCTGGAACAGGCGCTCCTGCAGGATCTTTTCCGAACGGAAGGAATCGCGACGGTGCACGACCGTGACCGACTTGGCAATGTTGGAGAGATAGAGCGCCTCCTCGACGGCGGAATTGCCGCCGCCGACCACGATCACGTCCTTGTTGCGATAGAAGAAGCCGTCGCAGGTGGCGCAGGCGGAAACGCCAAAGCCCTGGTACTTCTTCTCGGAATCGATGCCGAGCCACTTGGCCTTGGCGCCGGTGGCGATGACGATCGTGTCGGCGATCCATTCCTGGCCGGAATCGGTCGTGGCATGAAAGGGCCGGCTCGACAGGTCGACGGAGGTCACGAGGTCGTTGACGATCTCGGCGCCGACATGCTTGGCCTGGCCCAGCATCTGCTCCATCAGCCACGGACCCTGGATCGGATCGGCATAGCCTGGATAATTCTCGACATCGGTGGTGATCATCAACTGGCCACCCTGTTCGAGGCCGGCGATCAGCACCGGCTGCAGCATTGCACGCGCTGCATAGATGGCGGCGGTGTAACCCGCCGGGCCAGAACCGATGATCAAGACCTTGGTATGACGTGCTGACATGACTTAAACCCTACGCAAAACACCGCGCCCCGCGGTGGAAAACCGGCACTTATGTATGAATGGACGAGGGTGATATTCAAGAGTGCAATTCGTTATCCACTGAATTACGGCTCATTCATGTCATCTATGCATAGCAAAATGGGCCAAAGTATAACCGATCACAAATTTGGGGCCGGCGCATGTGGTCTGGATGCGGTGTCGATCGGCTCTCAGCCCCTGGACCATACCGCCGCATAGACGCGGCCCAGCCCCCCGACCTCGTTGCCGATGTCGAAGGTTTCTCGCACATGTATCAACGCCTTGGCGGCATGTGTCTTGGCGCGTTCCGGATCAGCGAGATAGGGCTCGATGGCCTCAGTGAGCGCGTCTCCGGCCGGCACCACCATGCCCGTCTCGCCAGGCAAGATCATTTCGGCATAGGCGCCGGCATCGCTGGTGACGACGGCCGTTTCCGAGGCCATGGCTTCGAGCGGCGTCAAGCCGAAACCTTCATTGCGCGACGGGGCAACGAAGAGTGAGAAGCGCCGATACCAGATTCTGACGTCATCGACTTCGCCGAGGAAGACGATGCGATCGCTCAGACCTGCGGCACTGATCTTCGCCTTTAGGTCGCCGGCGAATTTCTGGTGCTCCGGCGCAATCCAGCCGGTGATCACCGCCGTCCAGTCCGGATATTTTGGCAGAAGCGCCAGCATGGCCTCGACGAACAGGTCCGTGCCCTTCTGATGGCGGACGCGGCCTGAGCAGCCAACCGCGTAGCGGCCCGGCAGACCAGCTGCTGCGAACCTGTCGGCCTCCGTCTGCGGCGGATGAAAGAGGGCGGTGTCGACGCCGTGCATGACGACAGTATGGGGCACGTCGAGGAAGGAGCCGGAGCGGCCGCTGGTCGCCACGACGGCGTCCATGCGCCGGATTAGCCATTTGGTGAAGCGGGTGTGGCGGCGCTGGCCGGCCGAGGTGAAGATCAGCCTGAAGGGCATGCGCAGCACGTCGCGCAAGAACACGCCGACGACCATCTCGTTGTTGCGGCGGGCGTGCCAGATGCGTGGACGGCCAGTTTTCGGCCGCCTCCAGCATTTCAGAAGATCGAGGAAACCGATCTTCGGCAGCGTGTCCGGCAGGCCGGGGCCGAGGGTGGCGATGTTGACGCCCGCAGCCACCTGGCGTGGCACGAGCTGGATGACCGTCGAGGTGACGCCCGAAAGCCTGCGCTTGAAATGCGGCGCGATCACCTCGATGTCATCGATGTCGGGCAAGGGGCTCAGCCCCAGGTGATGCCGACCACTTCATAGGCCTTGGAGCCGCCGGGCGCATTCACCTCGATGGAATCGCCGACTTCCTTGCCGATCAGGGCGCGCGCGATCGGCGACGAGATCGAAATCCGGCCGGATTTGACGTCGGCTTCCTGGTCTCCGACGATCTGATAGGTTTTCTCTTCCTCGGTGTCCTCGTCGATGAGTTTCACGCGAGCGCCAAACTTGATCTTGTCACCGGACATTTTCGAAAGATCGATAACTTCGGCGCGTGCGATATAGTCTTCCAACTCGCTGACGCGGCCTTCATTGTGGCTCTGGGCTTCCTTGGCAGCATGATATTCGGCATTTTCCGAAAGGTCGCCATGGGCGCGCGCTTCGGCAATCGCTTCGATAATCCGGGGACGCTCTTCCTGCTGACGCCAGCGAAGTTCTTCGTTCAGCTTTACAAAGCCAGACTGCGTCATCGGCACTTTATCTACCATTTCCATCGTCCTCAGCATTCGGCGCCCAATCCCAGCGGGCACAAAAAGAAAACGGTCCCAGAAGCGTGAGCTTCCGAACCGTCCGCAAACCAATTCTCCCTTTATAACAGAAGTGGAGCGGCAATTGCGAGAAAATTATTTTATCGGCGGGCGGGATCCCGCGAGACGCAATTTGCCGGTATCGCCAGAGAACGCCCGTAAGCGGATTGGACTGAGCCTGGACAGACGTTGCAAATTCGGCGAGCACTGAGGCTCAAAGTGCTCCAGAAAAGACTTTGCCGCCTCCGGAAGCGGCCTTAGATTGTGTGCTCTGGGCTCGTGTCTTCAGGAGGCTCCTCGTGCTCAACGTCCTGCTCTATATCTTTGTCATCGTGCTGTTGCTCATTCTGGTGCTGGTCATCTTCGCGATGACCAAGCCGAACGAGTTTTCGATCCGACGGTCCATCTCGATCCGGGCGCCTGCCGCGCGCGTCTATGGCCTGATCAATGATTTCCGACGCTGGCCGGCCTGGTCGCCATGGGAGAAGCTCGATCCCGCGATGGCAAAAACCATGGCCGGCGCGGAGGCTGGTCCCGGCGCTGTTTATATGTGGGAAGGCAACAAGAAGGTCGGAGCCGGCCGCATGGAGATCATCGCCGCCGAACCCTTTTCGCGGATCGAGATCAAGCTCAATTTCCTCAAACCCTTCGCCGCTGAAAACCGCACGGTGTTCACGCTCGTTGCGGCGGGCGAGGGGACCAATGTCACCTGGCAAATGACTGGGGTCAACAATCTCATGCTCAAGATGATGGGCATCGTCATGAACATGGACAAGATGATCGGCCGCGACTTCGAAAAGGGGCTTGCCGCGATGAAGGCGGCGGCTGAGCGGCCGGAGGGCGACTCCGGCTGACGATGGCAATACAATGTCGATTGTGGTGGAAGGCGGCCTTTGGGTCGCCTTTTTCGCGGCGAGGCGGGACAACTGTGGCAGGGCCGCCATGTTGCTGTCTGGCAGGTGAACGAGGCGTTCAGAGCGAGTTCAATCGCGGCATCCTATTACGGGGACAACGCGAATAACCCGCGTCTCTGTCGGAGGAAGATATGAGAAAGATTGTTTCTGCCGCTCTCGCCGCCCTCGTCGCCACCGCTGCCCTGACCACCACGGCACTCGCCGACGACCGCAATGGCGACAACGATCAATGGCGCCATCACGGCTGGCACCAGAACGACCAGCGCCGCGACTGGCGCGACAACGATCACCGCAATGACTGGCGTTCGGAAAATCGCCATGACGGCTGGCGGCGCGACCATTGGCGCCACAATGGCTGGGACCACGACGCCTGGCGCGGTCGTCCGTGGCGCTATGACGCTCCGGTCTGCTTCGTTCAGAAGCACCGCTATGTCGACGGCTGGGATCGCGTCCATATCGTGTTCGAGCGCGTTTGCCGCTGACAATACCGGTCCGATCCCTGTTTGAAACGTCGGATTTCCAGTTGCGACTGGGAATCCGGTTTTCCGTCATCCAGCAACAGGCGAATGCACGCGCCGCAGTGCGATCGGAATGAGGAGAAGAAAGGCAAAATAATAGACGGCCAGGATCTGGCTGGCGACCACGACCTCCGTGTCAGGCGGCTGCGCACCCAAATAACCGAGCCCCAGAAATGCCGCGACGAAAGTCAGCCACGCGATCAACCAGAGCCAGCGCCCTATACCTGCCATGGCGCTCGGCTTCGTCCACGGCCACAGACCGGGAGCCAGGACCGCAAGGAAGGCAATGACGAGACCAGCCGTCTTGTCCGGCACGCTCCGCATGAGCGAGAAATAGGGCAGGACGTGCCATGAGGGCACGATGGCAAACGTCGCGGGCTCGGGCTCGCGCGGCGGCAAGAAGTGCGCGAGCGCCAAGCCGAGGAGCAACCCGGTCGCAGCAGCCACGATGACCAGGGCCGCGAGCCAGACCCATCGGCGAGTCCGCCAGCGGCCGTAGTGGGCGAAAAGCACATCGATTGCGAGCAGTACCAGGAGTACGTTCGGCAAAATCCACGGTGACATGGCCAGTTGCTCCAGGATCGACATCGCCCATGGCGCATTGGCGGCCAGCCAGAACAGCAATTGTCCCTTCGGCAAGACATGGCGCATGAAGCTCAGGACTTCAGCCACCGTCCAGCCGAGAATCAGGATGACCCATGTGGCACTGCGGACGCGATCGAAAACGCCGTTGTAGAGCGATGCGAGGATATGAACGATCGCGATCAGATAGAAACCGTCGATCAGGTCTTCCGTAGAGGCGCGGCCGGCGGAAATCGTGAAGAAGAGGTTGGCAAATAGCGCCAGGACTACGAATAGGCCGATATCCTGGGCGATCGTGCGGGAGGATGCGGTCATGCGTAGGCCCTACCGTAGCCGAAGATTTCGGGTCTATCGTTATCGGAGCCGCGGATGGCCCACTAACTCATCAGGCGGCCCGCGGCTCGATCTTTTCGAGCTCTGCCGCTATCAGCCGACGTCGCTGCATCAGGTCGTGATCCGTCTGAAGCCCGAGAAAATAGCCTTCCGACATGCCAAAGAAACGTGCGAGCCGGAGATCGGTATCGGCGGTCATTGCCCGCTGGCTATTGACAATTTCGTTGATCCGGCGTGGAGAAACGAAAATTGCGCGCGCCAATGCGTTCTGGCTGATGCCAAGGGGTTTCATGAATTCCTCGAGCAGGATTTCGCCCGCATGGGGATTATGCAGCAATTCATCGTCAGTCATGATAGTCGACGATCCCGACATTTTCGGCACCTCCATCATTCCAGGTAAAGCATATTCGCCACTGGTCGTTGATACGAATGCTGAACTGGCCTGCTCGATCGCCTTTGAGAGCCTCCAGCCGATTGCCCGGCGGCACGCGAAGATCTGGCAGCGTCTTGCTTTGGTTGAGTATGCGGAGCTTTCTCAGCGCAATATTCTGTATATCGGGCGGTAGCTTTCTGCTCCGCCTGCCCGACCATATCAGCTCGGTTTCCTGATCCGCGAAACTCTTGATCACGCCTCGACTATAACGCGTTGCGTCATATAGCGCAACGCGTTATATCCAGCGTTACGCGAAATAAGCCTGCAACGGCTTGATATCCAGATTGCCTGCCTTCAGCGCCCGGATCGCCTCCGCCGCCGAGAGCGCCCCGGACATCGTCGTGTAGTACGGCACCTTCTGCATCAGCGCGGCACGACGCAGCGATTTCGAATCCGAGATCGCCTTGTTGCCGTCGGTCGTGTTGATGACCAACTGGACCTGGCGATTGCGGATGGCGTCCTCGATATGCGGCCGGCCTTCCAGCACCTTGTTGATCTTGGTCGACTGGATGCCATGGTCAGAGAGGAAGCGCTGTGTGCCGCCGGTCGCCATGACTTTGAAGCCGATGTCGTTGAGGATGCGGATGGCCGGGAGCACGCGCTCCTTGTCGCTGTCGCGCACCGAGACGAACACCGTGCCGGAGCGCGGCAGTTCGACATTGGCGCCGAGCTGGCTCTTGGCGAAGGCCAGCGCAAAGTCGGTGTCGAGGCCGATGACTTCGCCGGTTGAGCGCATTTCCGGGCCGAGCAGCGTGTCGACGCCCGGGAAGCGGGCGAAGGGGAACACAGCTTCCTTGACAGCGATGTGTTTCAGATTGCGCGGATCGGGGCGGGTGGGGACGTACGCTTTGAAGGCTGTGTCCAGCGTCTCGCCGGCCATGACGCGAGCAGCGATCTTGGCGATCGGCGCGCCGATGGTTTTCGCCACAAAGGGCACCGTGCGCGAGGCGCGCGGATTGACTTCGAGAATATAGATCACGCCGTCCTTGATGGCGTATTGGACGTTCATGAAGCCGCCGACATTGAGCGCTTTGGCGAGCGCCTTGGTCTGCACTTCGAGCTCGTCGACTGTGTCCTTCGGCAGCGTCCGCGGCGGCAGCGAGCAGGCCGAGTCGCCGGAATGGATGCCAGCTTCCTCGATATGCTCCATGATGCCGCAGATATAGACGTCCTTGCCGTCCGACAGGCAGTCGACATCGACTTCGATGGCGTTCGACAGATAGCTATCGAACAGCAGCGGGTTCTTGCCGAGCAGGGTATTGATCTGGCCGGTCTTGTCGTTCGGATAGCGTGCCTTGATGTCTTCCGGCACCAGTTCCGGCACGGTGTCGAGCAGATAGGTCTGGAGCTGGCTTTCCTGGTGGATGATCTGCATGGCGCGACCGCCGAGCACGTAGGACGGGCGTACGACCAGCGGGAAGCCGATCTCGGTGGCGACGAGGCGCGACTGTTCGACCGAATAGGCGATGCCATTCTTCGGCTGGTTGAGGTCGAGCTTCATCAAGAGCTTCTGGAAACGATCGCGATCCTCGGCGAGGTCGATCATGTCAGGGGCGGTGCCGAGGATCGGAATGCCGGCTCGCTCCAGCGCATCGGCAAGCTTCAGCGGCGTCTGGCCGCCGAACTGAACGATGACGCCCAGCAGTTCGCCCTTTTCCTGCTCGATCTTGAGAATTTCGATGACGTCTTCTGCGGTCAGCGGCTCGAAATAGAGGCGATCGGAGGTGTCGTAGTCGGTGGACACCGTCTCCGGATTGCAGTTGACCATGATCGCTTCGAAGCCGGCATCCTTCAGCGCGAAGGCGGCGTGGCAGCAGCAATAGTCGAACTCGATGCCCTGGCCGATACGGTTCGGGCCACCGCCGAGGATCACCACCTTCTTGCGGTCGGAAACCTGCGCTTCCGTGCGGGCGGCGCCGACGAAGGGTGTCTCATAGGTCGAATACATATAGGCGGTCGGCGAGGCGAATTCGGCGGCGCAGGTGTCTATGCGCTTGTAGACGGGGCGCACGTTCAGCTGGTTACGGATTTCGGCGACTTCCTTCGGCCGCTTGCCGGTCAGGGTGGCGAGGCGGGCGTCCGAAAAGCCCATGGCTTTGAGCATGCGCAGGTTGGTTGCGTCCTCCGGCAGGCCATGCTCGCGGATGCGCATTTCCATATCGACGATCGATTTGATCTGGGCGATAAACCACGGGTCGATCTTGCAGCCGTCGTGAACCTCTTCCTCGCTCATGCCGAGGCGCAACGCCTGCGCTACCTGGCGGAGCCGGTCGGGCGTCGGCGTGCCGATGGCGGCGCGGATGGCATTGTGGTCGTCGCCTTCGGCCATGCCGGGGATTTCGATCTCGTCGAGCCCGGTCAGGCCGGTTTCGAGGCCGCGCAGCGCCTTCTGCAGGCTTTCCTGGAAGGTGCGGCCGATGGCCATGACTTCGCCGACCGACTTCATTGCCGTGGTCAGCACCGGCGAGGCGCCGGGGAATTTCTCGAAGGCGAAGCGCGGGATTTTGGTCACGACATAGTCGATCGACGGCTCGAACGAGGCAGGCGTGGCGCCACCCGTGATGTCGTTGTCGAGTTCGTCGAGCGTATAGCCGATGGCGAGCTTGGCCGCGATCTTGGCGATCGGGAAGCCGGTGGCCTTCGAGGCCAGCGCCGAGGAGCGCGACACGCGCGGGTTCATCTCGATGACGACAAGGCGGCCATTGTCGGGATTGACGGCGAACTGGACGTTGGAGCCGCCGGTCTCGACGCCGATCTCACGCAACACCGCGATCGAGGCGTTGCGCATGATCTGGTATTCCTTGTCGGTCAAGGTCAGCGCCGGCGCCACGGTGATCGAGTCGCCCGTGTGGACGCCCATCGGGTCGATGTTCTCGATCGAGCAGATGATGATGCAATTGTCCGCCTTGTCACGGACGACTTCCATCTCGTATTCCTTCCAGCCGAGCACGCTTTCCTCGACCAGCACTTCGGTCGTGGGCGAGGCATCGAGGCCGGACGAGACGATGTCGAAGAATTCCGAGCGGTTATAGGCAATGCCGCCGCCAGTGCCACCCAGCGTAAAGGACGGGCGGATGATCGCCGGCAGGCCGATAGAATCCAGCGCCTGGGCAGCGAGCGCCTGGGCATGGTTCATATAGCGCTGCTTGCGGTCGCTTTCGCCGAGGTTCCATTTGTTTTCCAGGGCATCGAGCGCCTGGTCGAGGGTATCGCCGGAGAGCTCGCCGCGCAGCTTGGCGCGTTCGGTCTCGTGGCTGCGGCGGTCGGCATCCTTGATCTCGGTGGCATTGGCGAGCATGGAACGCGGGGTTTCGAGGCCGATGCGGGCCATGGCTTCGCGGAACAGTGCGCGGTCCTCGGCCATGTCGATGGCATCCGGCTTGGCGCCGATCATCTCTACATTATAGCGGTCGAGCACGCCCATGCGCCGCAGCGACAGTGCTGTGTTGAGGGCCGTCTGGCCGCCCATGGTCGGCAGAAGTGCGTCCGGGCGTTCCTTGGCGATGATCTTGGCGACGACTTCGGGCGTGATCGGCTCGACATAGGTCGCATCCGCCAGGTTCGGATCGGTCATGATTGTCGCCGGGTTGGAATTGACCAGGATGACCCGGTAGCCCTCTTCCTTCAGCGCTTTGCAGGCCTGGGTGCCGGAATAATCGAATTCGCAGGCCTGACCGATGACGATCGGGCCGGCACCAATGATGAGGATCGATTTGATATCCTGGCGCTTCGGCATCTATACTTCCATCTAATCTTCGCCTGCAGCAAAGGCCGGCTGACGGTAATCTACCGGCCGGGTGCAGGGGACGTTTCTCAAGGCTAGGTGGGCCTTATAGGGAAATGTGTCGGTAAGCGGAACCCCGTCCGCACAAGTTTTTTCCGCAATTCACGGATCAGTCTTTACCATTCCCGCGAAGGCCGAGCGGCCCATTCGTGACAGCGACATGCTCGCGTGACATAAGCGCGCCGAAAAACGCGTTCGGAACCAGTTGAGACTATGATTCGTATCGAAAACATCAGCAAGCAGAACAGCCATCGCATTCTCTATATCGAAGCCTCGGCGGCTTTGAACCGGGGCGAGAAGATCGGGCTTGTCGGCCCGAACGGCGCCGGCAAGACGACGCTCTTCCGGATGATCACCAGCGAGGAACTGCCTGACGAAGGGCAAGTGTCCGCCGACAAGGGCATCACCATCGGCTATTTCAACCAGGATGTCGGCGAGATGAGCGGCCGTAGCGCCGTGGCCGAGGTCATGGATGGCGCCGGGCCGGTCAGCACCGTCGCGGCGGAGATGCGTGAACTCGAGGCGGCGATGGTCGATCCCGACCGGGCCGACGAGATGGATGCGATCATCGAGCGCTATGGCGAAGTGCAGGCGCGGTTCGAGGAACTCGACGGCTATGCGCTGGACGGCAGGGCGCGGGAAGTGCTCGATGGCCTGAGCTTCAGCCAGGAAATGATGGATGGCGATGTCGGCGCGCTTTCGGGCGGCTGGAAGATGCGCGTGGCGCTGGCCCGCATCCTGCTGATGCGGCCCGACGTGATGCTGCTCGACGAGCCGAGCAACCATCTCGATCTCGAAAGCCTGATCTGGCTGGAGCAGTTTCTGAGGGGTTATGACGGCGCGCTGCTGATGACTTCGCACGACCGCGAGTTCATGAACCGCATCGTCAACAAGATCATCGAGATCGATGGCGGCTCGCTGACCACTTATTCCGGCGACTTTGAATTCTATGCCGAGCAGCGGGCGCAGAACGAAAAGCAGCAACAGGCACAGTTCGAGCGCCAGCAGGCGATGCTCGCCAAGGAAATCAAGTTCATCGAGCGGTTCAAGGCGCGCGCCAGCCACGCCGCGCAGGTGCAGAGCCGGGTGAAGAAGCTCGAAAAGATCGAACGCGTCGAGCCGCCGAAGCGTCGGCAGACAGTCGCCTTCGACTTCCTGCCGGCGCCGCGCTCAGGCGAAGACGTGGTCAATATCAGGAACGTCCACAAGAAATATGGCAGCAAAGTCATCTATGAGGGGCTGGATTTCATGATCCGCCGGCGCGAGCGCTGGTGCATCATGGGCGTAAACGGGGCCGGCAAGTCGACCCTGCTCAAGTTGGTGGCGGGCTCCGCAGACCCTGACCAGGGCAGCGTCACGATCGGGGCGAGTGTCAAGATGGGTTATTTCGCCCAGCACGCCATGGACCTGCTCGATGGCGACCGCACGGTATTTCAATGGCTGGAGGATTCCTTTCCGCAGGCGGGGCAGGGAGCGCTCAGGACGCTGGCCGGCTGCTTCGGTTTTTCCGGCGACGACCAGGAAAAGAAGTGCCGGGTGCTGTCGGGCGGCGAGAAGGCGCGGCTGGTCATGGCGCGCATGCTGTTCGATCCGCCGAACCTGCTCGTGCTCGACGAGCCGACCAACCATCTCGACCTCGATACCAAGGAAATGCTGATCAAGGCCTTGGCCGACTATGAAGGTACGATGCTGTTCGTCAGCCACGACCGGCATTTCCTCGCCGAGCTGTCCAACCGGGTGCTGGAACTGACGCCGGAAGGCATCCATCAGTACAATGGTGGCTACACGGAATACGTGGCGCGCTCAGGCCACGAGGCGCCGGGGCTGCACGGCTGATGCAACCCTCTTTCAAATGCAAACGGCGGGCAATGCCCGCCGTTTGTGTCCGGTGATATCGGTTCGGATCAGAACTCTTCCCAATCTCCGCCCGATGGCGAAGCGGCCGGTGCCGACGAGAAGGCGGCGGCGAGCTTGTTGCCGAGAGCACGAGCGGGAGATGCTGCCGGGCGGGCCTGCGCAGTCGCTGGCGCAGGCGCCGTGGCGCGCGGCGCGGGGCGTGCGGCGGGCTGGATAGCCGGGCGGGCCGGGGCGTGTGCGGCCGGGCGAGACTGGTGCTGGGCGGTGGCGCGCACTACTCTTGCACCGCCGCCGAGCTCGAACTGGCCGAGCCGCGACGACAGCGACGTCACTTCGGTCACCAGCGTGTGCGAAGCGGCGTTGGACTCCTCCACCATGGCGGCGTTCTGCTGGGTCGCCTGGTCCATCTGGTTGACGGCGGCGTTGATTTCCTGAAGGCCGGTCGATTGCTCGCGGGCGGCCTGGACGATCGCCTCGACATTGCGGTTGATGTCCTGCACCTGGGTGACGATGGCCGTCAGCGCTTCGCCGGTCTGGCCGACGAGGCTGACGCCGCGTTTGACCTGTTGGCCGGAGGCGGTGATCAGGGCTTTGATTTCCTTTGCCGCAGTGGCCGAGCGTTGGGCGAGTTCGCGCACTTCCTGGGCGACGACGGCAAAACCCTTGCCGGCTTCACCGGCGCGAGCGGCTTCGACGCCGGCATTCAAGGCCAGGAGGTTGGTCTGGAAGGCGATGTCGTCGATCACGCCGATGATGTTGGAGATCGACTGCGAGGATTGCTCGATGGCACTCATCGCCTCGACTGCGTCGCGGACAACGGCGCCGGACTGTTCGGCGCCCTGCTTGGTGCGGGCGACGAGCGAGCCGGCTTCCTCGGCGCGGACTGTCGAATCCTTGACCGAGGTGGTGATTTCCTCGAGTGCCGCAGCCGTCTCCTCGACGGAGGCCGCCTGCTGTTCGGTGCGGCGGGCGAGATTGTCGGCCGCGGAACGGATTTCCTCGGAACCGGTTTGGATGGTCACGGCATTTTCGGAGAAGGACAGCATGGCCGCCTGCAGCTTCTCGACGCTTTCGTTGAAGCTGGCGCGGATCGAGTCGAGTTGCTCGGTGAATGGCTTTTCCAGCCGCACGGTCATGTCGCCGTTGGAAAGCCGCGCCAGGCCGTCGCCGAGTTCTTCCACCGCGAATTTGATCGACGCTTCGCGCGCCTGATGCATATGTGAGCGCTCGTTGCGTTCGTTCTCCTCGCGCGCCATCGTCGCTTCGACGTCCTTTTCGAGCTCCACCTTGCGACGGTTGCTTTCGAGCAGCACGCCGAGCGAGYGGGAAAGGTCGCCGATCTCGTCCTTGCGGTCGATATCCTTGAGCGCGACGTCGAGCTTGCCGCCGGCGAGTTCACGGGTGGCGGCGATGACGCCGGTAATGCGGGCGATGAAGCCGCGGGCAATCAGCCAGCCGCCGAGGCCTAGCAGCAGGGCGGCGACGAGCGTGATCGCGGCGGCACTCCAGATCATCGTATGGAGCTGCGCGAAGACCGTGCCCTTCGGCACCGACACGATTGCATACCAGTTGTTATCATCAGTGAGTTTAACCGGATAGGCGATCGACAGATAGGCTTGACCGTCGATTCCGACCGTTTCCGATTCCTTGCCGGCATTGGCGATCAGCACGTCCCAGCCCTTGGTCTTGTCGCCGGCATCCTTCAGCGTCTTGCCGCCGAGCGAAGCGTCGGGATGGCTGATGATGTTGCCGGCGGCCGTGATCAGCGCAATATAGCCTGTGCTCATCGGCTTGACGGCGTTGAGCGCCTTGTTGACGTTATCGAGCGACATGTCCATGCCGGCGACGCCGACGGCCTTGCCGTCGATCATGATCGGCGTGGTGATCGAGGTCATCATCACCTGCTTGCTCTCGATCGCATAGGAATAGGGCTCGATGATCACCGATTTGGCACGATCGTGCGGGAGAAGGTAGTAATCGCCGGCGCCCGGCTTGTCGTAGTCGGTGAGCGGTGTGTGAAGAATCTTGTCGCCGCTATGCACCCAATAGGGGATATAGCGGCCGGTGGCGTCGTGGCCTTCCTTGTTGACGAAATCCTTGTCCTTGCCGTCAAAGGCGTTCGGATCCCAGCCGGTCCATGTGCCGAGCGCGATCTTGTTGTCTTCCAGCAGGTTCTTCAGCAGCAGGTCGGCCTGGACGCGGTCGGGATGACCGCCATCCTTCATCGCCGACAGCGACGTCTCCATGTTCTTCACCGTCTGCAGCGCGTTTTGCATCACCTCCTGGATGTCGCGCGCATTGGCGCTGGCGATCTGGCGCATCTCACCAAGGCTGCCCGCGCGGACGTCGTTGTAGGCGACCCAGAAGAGCACGCCGGAGGCGGCAATGGTGGCCACGACACCGCAGGCGGCGACGGAAAAGATGTTCCGGCTGGTTGCCGACTTGAAGAGCATGCGAATTCCCTCCTGTAACGATAGGTGAGGCGTGTCCCTCCGGCGCATCCGCCCGATCAAGGTCAGTGACCGACGCAGGCAGGTGCAGACCGGGAAACGCTCGATGTTGCCAAAAGTATTATGTGCGAATTAATTTAGCGTTTAGCGAAGTACCGCTGCACGATTGGAATCAAACGATTATATTGATGGAATGCCTGCCTATGGTTGGTAAATACGTTCGCTATTCAAGCCTGGCGCGAACGTCGGCAGCATAAGTACGGCTGACCGGAACTTCAGTGCCGTCCGCCAACCTGAGAACGGCCCTGCCATCCACGCGTTTTACCGTGTCGACAAAATCGTCTGCGACCCAATGCGAGCGATGGACCTGCAGGCCGCGACTCACGCCGACTTCCGCCAGCGCATCGGAGAACCTGAGCAGAAGCAACTCGCTGCCGCGGCTCGTCTTGACCAGCGTATAGTGATCTTCGACGGCGATGTGCAGGATGAGGCCGCGGTTTTCCGGCTTCAGACGGCGCAGGAGCGGCGGCGGTTCGACAGATGCAGCAGTTGCCGGGGCGGCGTCTTGCTCAGGTCCCGCGAATGGCGCGGACGATGTCTCTTGCGTCTGCCGAGCGAGTGCCTCGTTCGACATCGCCATATAGGTGATCAAGCAAAAGATGACGCAGAGCGGCACTGAAAAAAGCATTTCGGAGCCGATCGTAACGGCCGCCGGCGCGTGTCCGAACCAGGCATAGCCGATGAGTTCGATGATCACGCCGATCGGGATGGCCGCGACGACCGAACCGATCAACATCCGGATGAGCATGCCCGGCAGGAAGCTTCTGAGCAGGACGTCGCCCAGGACGGAGAAAACCAGCGCCGTGGTCCAGGCGAAGAGATGCAGGCTCAGCCAATAACCCAGCCGCGGCAGGAAGCGCAGGTCCTCCAGCGTGCCGAACGGGCCTGTCAGCGCAAAGAGCAGAACCACCGCGCCGAAGGTGATCCAGAGCCGATGCGATGTCGCAATGGTCTGCAGTTCACGAAGCGTGGATTGCACGACGCCGCCGTTCACGAATTTCCTCCGCTCTCCACGCAGATCTCCTTGAAGCGGAAAGACAGATGGACGAGGCCGGTGGCAATTGCAACTGTTTCAGGACAAGGCCATGAACCTCGCGCCGCTTCTCGATGCCCCTCTCGCCATCCAGGTCCATGTCGCAACCGTCGTTCCCGCAGCCCTCATCGGCCCCTACATGTTCTGGGCACGCAAGGGCACGCCGACCCATCGGCTTGTCGGGCGGGTATGGCTGGGGCTGATGGTCCTGGCTGCGCTTTCGTCGTTCTTCATCCACCAGATCAATCTGTTCATGGGCTTTAGCCCCATCCACCTCGTTTCGATCTTCGTGCTGGTTACCGCATGGCTCGCCTATCGTTCGGCGCGCCAGCGCCGGATCAAGGATCACAAGCGGCAGGTGCTGGGGCTTTATTTCGGCGGCGTGGTCGGCGCCGGGCTGTTCACGCTGCTGCCCGGCCGGATCATGAACAAGGTGGCGTTCACCTATGCGGATCTCGGCCCCGAGCTTTCGAGGCTTCTGATGCTTCTCGGCGCGATGGCCGGCATCACAATCCTGCTCTTCATTCTGTCGCGGCTTGCTGCAAGGCGGCGCGCTTTCACGCGGCCGCTGGTGGAACGGATTTGAACATGACGCAGTTATCTGCTTAAATCGCCGGACAAATCGGCAGATAACCGGAGTTTCCTATGGAATGGAGAGGACGCCGCCAATCGAGTAATATCGAGGATGAGCGGGGCACTGACCCGACATCGGCGCCGGGAAGCCCCTATAACGGACGCCAGGGTGGGATCAACATCCCGGTCGGGCGCGGCGGCATCGGCTCGATCGTGCTGATCATCATTGTCGTTATCGTGCTCAGGTTCATGGGCGTCGACGTGACGCAACTGCTTGGCGACGGCCAGACGCAATCGCCAGGCTATACGCAGAGCCAGAGCACGTCCACCCAGAGCACGGCCGGCGAGGAGGACACCAAGGCGTTCGTGGCGACCATGTTGGCCGAGACCGAGGACGTCTGGAATGGCATTTTCCAGTCGATGGGCAAGCAATATGAAGAGCCCAAGCTGCTGTTGTTCCGCAATTCCTATCCCTCGGCCTGCGGCCAGGCGAGTGCCGCGACCGGCCCGTTCTATTGCCCCAATGACCGTAAGGTCTATCTCGACATGGCCTTCTTCCAGGAAATGTCGCAACGCTTCGGCGCTTCGGGCGAATTTGCCGACGCCTATGTTGTCGCCCACGAGGTCGGCCATCACGTGCAGAACCTGCTCGGCATCCTGCCGCGCTTCAACCGCGCCCGCCAGAGCATGAGCGAGAGCCAGGCCAATGCCGCTTCCGTTCGGATCGAACTGCAGGCGGACTGCTTTGCCGGCATCTGGGGCAAGTTCACCAAGCAAAGGGGCCTGCTCGACAAGGGTGACCTCGAAGACGCGCTCAACGCCGCCAACCAGATCGGAGACGACAACCTGCAGAAGCAGGCGCAGGGTTATGTCGTGCCCGACAGCTTCACTCATGGCACGTCTGAGCAGCGTATGCGCTGGTTTAAGCGCGGTTTCGACAGCGGCAAGCTCACGGACTGCGACACGTCGACAGGGCAACTCTGATAGAGGCGAAATTCCGACAGACAGGCCTACCGATGCATAGGCCGGAGCACTATATCCTTCCCGGCACTAATCCTGGGAGGGGACGCCGTGGAAATCATTACCCCTAGCATTGCGAATATCGGGCTGTTCGTCAGCGCCGCTCTTGTGTTGCTTCTCATTCCGGGTCCAGCCGTTCTCTATCTTGTCGGGCGCTCGGTCGAGCAGGGCAGACTTGCGGGATTGTATTCGATCCYCGGAATTCATACGGCAACGCTCGTCCATGTCGCTGCGGCGTCGTTTGGATTGTCCGCCGTGCTCGCTTCGTCGGCGCTTGCCTTCAGCATCGTCAAATATGCCGGTGCTGCCTATTTGATCTGGCTCGGCCTCAGGAAAATCCTTGGCCGGACCAGTGCCAACGATGTCGAGGTGACAGCATCAGGGCATAGCCATCGCCGCGTTTTCCGTGACGGTTTCGTCGTCAATCTCCTGAACCCCAAGACAGCACTGTTTTTTCTGGCCTTCCTGCCGCAGTTCGTTGACGTGAGCCGTGGCCATGTCGCCATGCAGATCGCTTTCCTTGGCGTGCTCTTCACGGCGATCGGTCTGGTGACGGACGGTTGCTATGCGTTCGCTGCCGGGACCGCCGGCAATTGGTTGAAGCGCAACAAGGGCTATCTGAAATTCGAGCGTTATATCAGCGGCGTCACGTCCATTGGCCTCGGACTGACCGCGGCATTCGCGGGAAATCATAGGAAATAGAAGGCTTTGCAGGTTCTGTTTGGTGTAAGCGCCGACGCAGCAGTCAGAATGGTTGATGTATGACATCAGAATTTTTGGCGCTTCGGCTGGCCGCTTTTGACCAAGCTGACTTGAAGAAGGTCAAATTTTCGGTTAGAGAAAATCGTTCCTTTTATGTTCTGGTCTTTGCGGCCGGAAAACGGCGTGAGACCAGACATGATTGACGAAAAACGCGCCCGTCGCGGGCTGGCGCTCGTATTCCTTATCGTGCTGATGGATATGATGGGCATTGCGCTGATCATGCCCGTCATGCCGGCCTATCTCAAGGAATTGACCGGAGCTGACGCCACGCAAGCCGTCGTCGAGGGCAGCTGGCTGTTCATCGTCTATTCGGCGATGCAGTTCCTGTTCGGCACCTTCATCGGCAATGTCAGCGACCGCTTCGGCCGCCGGCCGATCCTGCTTGCCTCGGTGCTGTCCTTTGCCATCGACAATCTGATCTGTGCGGTGGCCGGCAGCTACTGGATGCTGTTCATCGGCAGGGTTCTGGCCGGTATTTCCGGCGCGAGCTATGCCACAGCCTCGGCCTATGTCGCCGACATTTCGACGGACGAGAACCGCGCCAAGAATTTCGGCCTGGTGGGCATTTCTTTTGGCGTCGGCTTTACCATCGGACCGGTGATCGGCGGCCTGCTCGGCGAGCTCGAGCCGCGCGTGCCCTTTTATGTGGCGGCGCTGATCGCCTTCCTCAATTTCCTGGTCGGCATGATCTTCCTGCCGGAAACACTGGACGCCGAGCATCGTCGCAAGTTCGAATGGAAGCGCGCCAATCCGCTGGGCGGGCTCCTGCAGATGCGCAACTACAAGGGCATCGGTTCGGTTGTCGGCGTCATGTTTCTGTTCTGGTTTGCGCATGTCGTCTATCCCATCGCCTGGCCCTATGTCGCCAATTACCGCTATGGCTGGAGCCAGGGCATGATCGGCCTGTCGTTGGGAACGTTCGGCGTGCTGAGCGCCTTCATCATGGGGGTTGTCCTGCCGCGCTTCGTCAAGGTCTATGGTGAATGGACGACGGCGATCGTCGGGCTGATCTTCTGCGCGGTCGGTTTCCTTGGCTATGCCTTTGCCTGGCAGGGATGGATGGTGTTCGTCGTCATCGCCGTCGCCTGCCTGGAAGGCATGACCGATCCCGCCTTGCGCTCGATCTCGGCGGCCGGTGTGCCGCCGTCGATGCAGGGTGAGTTGCAGGGCACGCTGAACAGCCTGTCGAGCATCACCTCGATTGTCGGCCCGTTCCTGTTCTCCTATCTGTTCAGCACCTTCACCGCGCCCCAGGCGCCGGTGCATTTTCCTGGCGCGCCTTATGCCGCGGCGGCGCTGATGACGATCGCGGGCCTGATCATCTTCGTCCTGAAAGTGCGACGGCCGGCGATCCCAATGGCTGAACCAGCGACCTATCACGGGCATTGATACTGCTATGAATAGTTGAGACGGATCGCCAGCGCGTCTGGCGTTTGCGGTCGCCGTCCGGTATCAGCGCAAGGCAGCGTTGGAGGAGACGTGGAAGAGATTGCGCACCATCAGCAACAGGTGATCGTGGACAATGGCTGGAAAAGCCATTTCGTCCAGACACTTGTGCTCGGCATTCCGCTGATCGGTGCCCAGCTCGCCCAGCTCGGCATCAATGTCACCGACGTCTTCATCATGGGCCGTCTCGGCACGGCCGAGCTCGCGGCGATGGTGCTCGCCAGCCAGTATTTCTTCACACTGTTCATCTTCGGCTCCGGCTTTGCCACTGCCGTCGTGCCGCTGGCCGCGCATGCGGTGGCGCAGGACGACAAGATGCAGGTGCGTAGGTCGGTGCGCATGGGGCTCTGGATCGTCTTTGGCTTTTCGGCGCTCACCATCCCGGGGATTTACCATGCCGAGAGCGTGCTGGTCTTTGCCGGACAGGACCCGCATATCGCCAAGCTTGCCGGCGACTATCTGCACGTTGCCGGCCTCGGCATGTTTCCCGGCCTTGCCTTCATGGTGCTGCGCTCTTTTCTGAGCGCCGTCGGCTGTGCCGGCTTCATCCTCTACGTGACGCTGATCATTCTCGTCTTCAATGCCGTCTGTGCCTATAGCCTCGTGCTCGGCCATTTCGGCCTGCCGGCGCTCGGCATGTTCGGTGCCTCGATCGTGGCGCTGTCGGCCAATATTCTCGGCCTGGTGCTGACCATTGTTTATATCGAACGCAGCGCGGCGCTGCGCGCCTACGAAATTTTCGTCCGCTTCTGGCGGATCGACCTCCATGTGCTCTGGGAAGTTTTCCGCCTCGGCCTGCCGATCAGCCTCACCATTCTCGCCGAAGTCAGTCTGTTCACCGTTGCCTCGCTGCTGATGGGTCGGATCGGCACGGTGGAACTGGCAGCCCATGGCATCGCGCTGCAATGGGCCTCCGTCGCCTTCATGATTCCGCTCGGGCTGGCGCAGGCCGCAACGGTGCGCGTCGGCATGGCGGCAGGGGCGGGCGATCATCAGGCGCTGGTGCGCGCTTCGGTGGTCGTGGTGGTGATCTCGATGACCTGTTCGCTGATCGGCGGCATCGTCTATGCCACCCACCCGACACAACTCGCTTCACTCTATCTCGATCGATCCAAGCCCGATGCCGATGCGGTGCTGACCTATGCCAGCGGTCTCGTGGTGATTGCCGGCATTTTTCAGCTTGTCGATGGCCTGCAGGCGATCGGTGCCGGCCTGCTGCGCGGCATCAAGGATACGACCGTGCCGATGATCCTGGCGCTGATTGCCTATTGGGCGATCGGTTTTCTGCTCGCCTATGTGCTCGCCTTTCATGCCGGTTTCGGCGGCATTGGGGTCTGGATCGGTTTTCTCTGTGGCCTTGCCGCAGCGTCGGTCCTGCTGCTTGGGCGATATTTCATCCTTGTATCGCGCATGCAAAAGGCGGCCTGAGGGGCCGCCTTCCAAAGGCTTGCTTCGTCAGCAGATCAACGTTCGGCGATTGCCGGCTCGCCCTTCTTTTCCTTGATCAGGTTCATGAAGCGGCGGAAGAGATAGTGGCTGTCCTGCGGGCCGGGAGACGCTTCCGGGTGATGTTGCACAGAGAAGACCGGCTTGCCGGTGAGGCGCAGGCCGCAATTGGTGCCGTCGAACAGCGACACATGCGTCTCCTCTACGCCGTCAGGCAGCGACTTCGAATCCACGGCAAAGCCATGGTTCATCGAGACGATCTCGACCTTGCCGGTCGTGTGGTCTTTGACCGGATGGTTGGCGCCGTGATGGCCCTGGTGCATCTTCGCGGTTTTGCCGCCGAGCGCCAAGCCGAGCATCTGGTGGCCGAGGCAGATGCCGAAGAGCGGCAGATCGGTTTTGAGCAGCGACTGGATGGTCGGCACGGCATAGATGCCGGTGGCGGCCGGGTCGCCCGGGCCGTTCGACAGGAAAACGCCATCCGGCTTCTGCGCCATCACCTCGTCGGCCGTCGTCGTCGCCGGCATCACGGTGACCTTGCAGTCGAGCCCGGTGAACAGGCGCAGAATGTTGCGCTTGACGCCGAAATCAAGGCAGACGACGTGGTATTTCGCATCCTCGGGCGCGAGGTCGGAATAGCCCTCGTTCCACGCCCAGGGCTTCTGCGTCCATTGCGACGACTGGCCGGATGAAGCGACCTTGGCGAGGTCGAGATCGACCAGGCCGCTCCAGGCCTTGGCCTCGGCCTTCAGCACGTCGATGTCGAAGATGCCGTTCGGATCGTGGGCGATCACTGCATTCGGCATGCCGTTCTCGCGGATCCAGGCGGTCAGCGCGCGCGTGTCGATACCGCACATGCCGACGATGCCGCGCGCCTTCAGCCAGGTGTCGAGGTGCTTTTGCGCCCGGTAGTTGGAAGGGTCGGTGATGTCGGCCTTGAAGATCACGCCGACCGCGCCGTGGCGAGCCGCCGGCGTCAGGTCCTCGATGTCTTCCTCATTGGTGCCGATATTGCCGATATGCGGAAAGGTGAAGGTGACGATCTGGCCGAGATAGGAGGGATCGGTGAGGATTTCCTCATATCCGGTCAGCGCCGTGTTGAAACAGACCTCTGCCTGGGTTCGGCCCACGGCCCCGATGCCCTTGCCTTCGATGACTGTGCCATCGGCCAGGACGAGAAGGGCTGTGGGCTTGTCGATGGTCCAGGGTGAGGTGCTCATGTCGCTCCGTTCCGGCGGGATCTGTCCGCCTCGTGCTCGCAGGAAAACGCGCTCGGATCACTCCGCGCCGCCAGGATTTTCCCCTTTCTTGCTGTTGGCGCGGAAAATAGTCAGCGGGCGGTCGCCGGTCAATGTGCGAAGGGTCGCATGTGTGAAATAAATGTGAAGGTAAATCAGGCACTTGTCGATGCCGCATTGCTTTTTCCACATTCTCTCGGCATAAGCGCCAGAAATCCTGGAGAATCCTGCCATGCGCGACGAACTGATGACCGCCCTCAAGGAGGCGATGAAGGCCAAGGAAACGGCGCGGGTTTCGACGATCCGCATGGTCCAGGCTGCGATCAAGGACCTCGACATCGCCAGCCGCACCAAGGCCGACCCGACCGTGACCGACGGCGACATCGCCCAGCTTTTGTCGAAACTCGTCAAGCAGCGCGAGGAATCGGCGAAGATGTATGACGATGGCGGGCGGCCAGAGCTTTCGGCCAAGGAGCGCGAGGAGATCGCCATCATCTCCGAGTTCATGCCGAAGCAACTTTCGGAAGCCGAGGTGATCGAAATCATCAAGGGCATCATCGCCGAGACCGGTGCGGCGAGCATCAAAGACATGGGCAAGGTGATGTCGGCGCTGCGCGAACGCTATCCCGGCCAGCTCGATTTCGGCAAGGCGTCCGGGCAGATCAAGGCACTGCTCGGCTGACTTTATGACCTGTGAATTGCTGTAATACCAAGTGTCGATGATATGAACCTATTGCGTGACCCGGAAACGGTCATCCGGGTAGGAAAATACCGYAGAGCGATGCCTTGGCATCGGTCGAGGATTTTGACGCCCCCGGTGGCCGATTTCCGGGTCACCCTGCGGGCCGGGCGCTTTTGGCTTCCGGACGTCGTCGAAAATCCTCGCCGGACCGGCRGGTCCGACTGCGGTTTGCTCCTAGCCGGAAGCCAAAAGCGCCCGGCGCAATAGGTTCATATCATCGACACTTGGTATAAGTTGGCGCGTCCAGGTGGCGCGCCTTCGTTTATGTGCTTATATCGGTCCCAACAGGACCCAGAAGATGCGATTTTCCAACACCTTTCTCGATGAGCTGCGCGACCGCGTGCCGATTTCGGACGTGATCGGCAAGCGCGTCATCTGGGACAGGAAGAAAACCAATGCCGGGCGTGGCGACTATTGGGGCAATTGCCCCTTCCATGGCGAAAAGACGCCGAGCTTTCACTGCGAAGATCGCAAGGGGCGCTATCACTGCTTTGGTTGCGGCGTCTCCGGCGATCATTTCCGTTTCCTCATGGAGCTCGACGGCATGGCCTTCGGCGATGCCGTGCAGCAGGTGGCCGATATTGCCGGCATGCCCCTGCCGGCGCCGGACCCCGAGACCGAACGGCGCGAGCGTGAGCGGCACAGTCTCTTCGATGTGATGGAACTCGCCACGCAGTTCTTTCAGGATCAGTTGCAGACGGCAGGCGGGGCCAAGGCCCGCGCCTATCTGCGCGACCGCGGCCTGTCCGGCCGGACGATCGAGAGTTTTCGTCTGGGCTATTCGCCCGACAGCCGCAATGCGCTCAAGGAATTCCTGGCGGGTAAAGGTGTCACCAGGGAGCAGATCGAGGCCTGCGGGCTGGTCGTGCATGGGCCGGACATCCCGGTCTCCTATGACCGCTTCCGCGACCGCATCATGTTTCCGATTCTCTCGTCGCGGGAGAAAGTGATCGCCTTCGGCGGCCGGGCTCTGTCGTCGGATGCGCCGGCCAAATACCTGAATTCCAACGAGACGGAGCTGTTCTCCAAAGGCCAGGTGCTGTTCAACTTCGCCCGCGCCCGCAAGTCGGTGCAGGCAGCGGATGGCGCCGGCACGGTCATCGCCGTCGAAGGTTATATGGACGTGATCGCGCTCAGCCAGGCGGGCGTGGAAAATGCGGTGGCGCCGCTTGGCACGGCACTGACGGAGAACCAGCTGCAGCTTCTCTGGAAGATGGCGGCGGTGCCGGTTCTCTGCTTCGACGGTGATGGCGCAGGCATGCGAGCGGCCTCGCGCGCGGTCGATCTCGCATTGCCGTTTCTCAAGCCCGGTTTTTCGCTGAGGATCGCGCTGCTGCCGGATGGCAAGGATCCGGACGATCTGGTGAAGGTCGAGGGCCGTGCGCCCTTCGACCGGGTGATCGGCGAGGCCCGGGCGCTTGCCGAGATGGTTTGGCTCCGCGAAACATCGGGCACCAGCTTCGATACGCCGGAACGACGCGCCGAGCTTGAAGGCAGGCTGAAGCAGGTGACACAGGTGATCGCTGACGAGAGCGTTCGCTATCACTATCAACAAGACATGCGTGACAGGCTCCGCGCCTTTTTCCAGAGTAAGACGGCCAGGCCCCAGCAGGACCGCCGGAATTTTCAGGGCCGCGCGCAAGGGCGCGGGGCGCCGCCCGCCGCCAATACGCCTTCCGTGTCAGCGCCGATCTCCGATCGGCTGGCGCGATCGGGCCTCGTATCCGGCTACCGTGCACTGCCCCCGCTGCGCGAGGGCGTGCTGGCGCTGACGCTCGTCAATCATCCGCCGCTGTTCTTCGAGGAATATGACACTATCGCGCATCTGGAATTCGACAATCGGGATATGCAGCGCTTCTGGCAGGCGGTGATGTCGGTGACAGCGGCAAGCGGTCCGAGCCTCGTTCGCGAGGAATTGATCACTGCGCTGGAAGTCCAGGGTTTCGAGACGCTGATTGCCAATCTGGACAAGCAAATCCGCTTCGCACGCCTCTGGACCGCGACAGAGCATGCGGCGATCGAGGATGCGCGCGAGGGCTTTACGCAAGCCCTGGCGCTATACGTCAGATCGCGTGAACTCAAAAGGCAAATTCGAGAGTTGGAAAAGGAAATTGCCGAGGCGACCGAAATGAACTTTTCGGAAGAAGAAGTGCAAAGGTTGTTGAATACATTGCACCTCATTCAAGTTGAGGCAACCCGCCTGGACAAACTTGAAGCGCTGGTCGACGGCTTCGGCGTGATGTCGGGGCGGGTAAAGGGGCCAGCGGGCGGGCATTGACCGGGATGAGGTCGGCCATGGCTGCGCCCGGTGCAAATGGTCTGGCCCTCGCTCCGATCGTCAGGCCTTGCGGGCTTTGCGGTTGGCGTAGCGCCGGTCGCGTTCGGCCTTGCGCGCGGCTTCGTCTGCGATGACGCGCTCGATCCTGGCTTTTTCAGCGGCACCCCGTTCTTCGGCTTCTCTTCGGGCTTCCGCTTCGGCTGTCGCGATCCGGTGCTCTTCCTCGGCCTGAAGGCGCTGCAACTCAGCTGCCTTGATCTGCTCGCGCGCGGCGCGCCTTTCTTCCCTCGCGGCCGCCACAGCTTCGCGTTCAGCCTGTTTAGCCGCCATCAAGGGTTCTGCGGCCGCTTTGGCGGCGCGAAAGCTCTCAAGCAACGTCTGTTTTGCAGTCGATCTTTCGTTGAGGCGATCGGAAAGGTCGTTATTTCTTTTATTTTTCAAATCTCTGGTTCCGGTTAGAGGTTCGGCCGCCGCGCACCATCAGGCTCCGGGCGGCAATTTTGCTGACTTCAACGGCAAACAAATCGGTGCCGTCAAGTGATTATCCGCCTGGGCGTTCTACATCTTCCAGCGGCAATGCGGCAGCCAGATCGCTGGCTTCCTTTGCCTTGCGCAAGGCCCGCAGCCGATTGGTTTTCTCATCGCGGGCCTGCGTGATCGCATCATTCTCGGAGGCGGTGCGACTGCGTGCGAGAGATTTCGTCTTGCCAAACACGGCCTCAGCCCGTTTGCGGGAACTGCCAAATGGATTGGTCATATATGGCTCCTGAGGTTCGCCGCAGTCTACGGATAGCAAAAAAGCCAGGCACTTGCCTGGCTTTCTATCAAACTCGGCGCGCCGATGCCAGTACATCCGTGGTCATCGTCAAGCCAAATTCCTTGTCAGGCAGCCTGAAGCTGACCTGCGGACATCTTGCCCGACTTCCGGTCGCGCTCCAGCTCGAAGCTGAGCTTCTGGCCTTCGACGATCGTGCGCATTCCTGCGCGCTCAACCGCGGAAATGTGGACGAAGACGTCCGCATCGCCGTTGTCAGGCTGAATAAAGCCGAAGCCCTTGGTGGAGTTGAACCATTTAACTGTGCCGGTGATCATAACGAACCCTTTCATAGCATGTTGAAAATCCCGCCGCGCAGGAGCGCAACGGAGTGTGGTGGCGATTTTTGAAGGGAAGGTTCGTTGATGCGCGTTGCTTGCGCGCGGTCACAAAAGCTAATCAAGCAAATATCGATGACCTGCAGATAGTCACCGGTCGCTGATTTGTCAACCAGCAGTTTGCCTTTTCGGCCAACTTCATTGCGGTGCTGATGTTTCTGGCATCCGCCGTGCCAAGCCATTACGGTGTCCAGAACTGGAATTCGTCGCCGGTTGTCGCGCCTGACATGCTGGGCCGACGTGCACGGGGATAGCATTTTGAAAACGATTCCTGGAGCAGACGATCGTGCCCGATGCCGTGAACTTCATTACAGAACCCGCCCGCCAGATCGAAGTCATCCGACAGACCGATGTGCTGGTGGTTGGCTCCGGACCGGGCGGTCTTGCTGCGGCGCTGGCGGCGGCGCGGTGCGGTGTCGAGGTGACGCTGGTCGAGCGATTTGGCTGTTTCGGTGGCAATATCACGGTTGTCGGCGTCGAGGGTTTTGCCTGGTATCGCCATGAAAAGACAGTGGAAGCCAATGGCATAGGACGCGAATTCGAAGAGCGCGCCAAGGCGATGGGTGCGGCCGTTCCGGAGAGCCAGTCGCTGTCCTATGAACTCGATTCGGAAGGTTTCAAACTGGTGGCTGACCGTCTGGTCGAAGAGGCCGGCATCCATCCGATGCTGCACCGGCAGTTCGTGGCGCCGCTCATGGAAGGCGATGCGATCATCGGCATCATTGTTGAATCCAAGGCTGGACGCGAAGCGATCCTGGCAAAACTGGTCATCGATGCCACAGGCGACGCCGATGTCGCAACGCGTGCCGGCGCGCCGGTCATGAAGACGCCAGTTGAGGAGATGCAGGCGGCCTCGGTGATGTTCCACCTCGCCGGCGTCGACAAGCGCGCCTTCATGGACGGTATCAAACGCGATCCGCAGACCTATGGCGACTGGTCGACCGGAGAGTGGAAGATCGAAACCTCCGGCAAGGAGGACGAACTGTTCTCGCCCTTTCTGGCAAAGCCTTTCGCCCAGGCGATCAAGGACGGGGTCATCCCGAAACACCTCAACACGATTGCCGGCACCTGGGGTGCGATGCATGATTCCGGTGAACTCACTTATATGAACCTCGTCCACCTTGCCGGCTGCGACGGCACCGATCCGGACAGCATGACGAGGTTCGAGATCGAAGGCCGCAGGCAGGCCATGCTGGCGATCGAGGCATTGCGTCGCTACACGCCGGGATGCGAGGGCGCGCGGCTGAGGAATTTCGGCATGTCGATCGGCATCCGCGATACGCGCAAGCTCGACGCGGTCTACAATATGACGGAGGGCGACGTCCGCTACCAGGGCCGGTTCGACGACACGATCGGTATCTATCCTGAATTCATCGATGGCTATGGCGTGCTGATCCTGCCGACCACCGGCCGCTATATGCAGATTCCCTATCGTTCGATGTTGCCGAAGCGCGTCAAGAACCTGCTTGTCGCCGGCCGGGCGATCGGCGGCGACAAGATTGCGCATGCGGCCACCCGCAACATGGCCTGCTGTGCCGTCGCAGGGCAGGGCGCCGGCGTGGCCGCGGCGCTTTGCGTCAGGGACAATGCCGATTTCGGCCATGTCGACATGGCTGCTGTGCAGAAAGAGCTTGAACGGCAGGGCGTCCGCATCCATTGATCGTTCTCATGATTTTTTTGAGCGGCAGGTTTTGAATGCGCAGTGTCATCGTTCTGGGTGCGGGCATGGTCGGCGTGTCGACTGCCATCGCGCTCAAGGACCGCGGCTGGGATGTCGTGCTCGTCGACCGCAAGGCGCCGGGGCAGGAAACGAGCTACGGCAATTCCGGCATCATTCAGCGCGAAGCCGTCGAGCCTTATTCGCTGCCGCGCGGCATCGGCGACCTCTTCAACATCGCCACCGGCCGCAGCAACGACGTTGTCTACTCCTTCCGTGAGCTGCCGTTCCATGTCGGGCCGCTTCTCCGATATTGGTGGTATTCGCAAACCGGGCGGCACCGGGCTCTGTCGCAGGCCTGGGCCAGCCTGATTGCCCAATCGACCGCGACACATGGGCCGCTGATCGAGCGTTCYGGTGCCGGCGATCTCGTCCGCCGCAACGGTTTTCGTATTCTTTTCCGAACCACGTCCGGGCGTGGCAAGGCTCTGAGCGAGGCTGAGCGCAAATCGAAGACGTATGGCGTCAGCTTCCGGGCACTGTCGGCTGCCGAGATGGCGACGGCCGAGCCGGCTTTGCGCAATTGCGGCGTCGGCGGCCTGCATTGGCTTGAACCGTGGACCGTCAGCAGTCCGGGAGGCCTCGTTGCCGCCTATGCTGACTTGTTCGAGCGGCTGGGTGGCCGGTTTGTCCATGGCGATGCCGATACGCTGGCGCGAAAGGGAGCGGGCTGGTCGGTCCACAGCGAAAACGGTGCGGTCGAGGCCGAGGCTGTCGTTTCCTGCCTCGGGCCTTGGTCGTCGCCGGCTCTCCGGCAATTCGGCTATCGGTTTTCGATGGTGCTGAAGCGCGGCTATCATATTCATCATCGTTCGCCGCAGCCTTTGCAGGCACCGGTCATGGATGTCGAAAACGGCTACCTCATGATCCCCATGGTCGCGGGCACGCGAGTCACCACCGGTGCGCATCTTGCCCGACAGGGTGTGCCGCCGAACTATCGCCAGCTCGAGCGCGCCGAGCGGCTGGCCCAGGATCTCTACGATCTCGGCCCGCGCGTCGAAAGCACGCCGTGGCAGGGCACGCGGCCGTGCACGCCCGACATGTTGCCGGTGATCGGCCCGTCGCAGCGCGAAAAGGGCCTGTGGTTGAATTTCGGCCATGGCCATCAGGGGTTTACGCTCGGGCCGGCATCGGCCGAGGTGCTTGCCCGGATAATGGACGGCGAGGCGCCCGGCATCGACATGGCGCCGTTCCGACCGGAACGTTATTAACGCCGCACGGTCAGGCAATCTGCTATCCTGTCAACGTCAATATTCCGGCGTCGCTTTTGCTGCGCGAAGGCATTGGTTCTGCTATACCGCAGGCAATTCAAATTGCCGCGAGACACCACGATGACCGACGTCTTTCTCCAGCATCTGCGCAACGAACTCGATGGCCTGAAATCGGCCGGGCTCTATAAATCCGAGCGGGTCATCACCTCGAAACAGGCGGGTGAAATCACAGTCGCATCCGGCGCCCATGTGCTGAATTTCTGCGCCAACAACTATCTCGGCCTCGCCGACAACGAGGAACTGGCCGAGACGGCGAAGAAGGCGCTTGACCGGTATGGCTATGGCATGGCCTCGGTGCGTTTCATCTGCGGCACACAGGAGGAACACAAGGCGCTGGAGGCCAGGATTTCATCCTTCCTCGGCATGGAAGACACGATCCTCTATTCCTCCTGCTTCGACGCCAATGGCGGTCTGTTCGAGACGCTGCTGGGCGAGGACGATGCGATCATTTCCGATGCGCTGAACCATGCCTCGATCATCGATGGCGTCAGGCTCTCCAAGGCCAAGCGGTTCCGCTATGCCAACAATGACATGAAGGCGCTGGAAGAAGAGCTGAAGAAGGCCGAGGGCAGCCGCTTCAAGCTGATTGCTACCGATGGCGTGTTCTCGATGGATGGCATCATCGCCAACCTCGCCGGCGTCTGCGATCTGGCGGAAAGATATGGCGCGATGGTCATGGTCGACGACAGCCATGCGGTCGGCTTCGTCGGCCGGCATGGGCGCGGTTCGGCCGAGCATTGCGGGGTCGAGGGCCGGATCGACATCATCACCGGCACGCTCGGCAAGGCGCTGGGCGGGGCGTCGGGTGGCTATACATCGGCCAAGCGCGAAGTGGTGGACTGGCTGCGACAGCGGTCGCGGCCATATTTGTTCTCCAACACGCTGGCGCCGGTGATCGCGGCGGCATCGCTGAAAGTGTTCGACCTGATCGAACATGGCGATGACCTGCGCTGGCGCCTATATGACAATGCGGCGCTTTTCCGCAGCGAGATGACCAGACTCGGCTTCACGCTGGCCGGCGAGGGGCATGCGATCATCCCGGTGATGCTCGGCGATGCGGCGCTGGCGCAGGAAATGGCGGCTCGGATGCTGGAAAAGGGTGTCTATGTGATCGGCTTCTCCTTCCCGGTGGTGCCGAAGGGGCAGGCGCGGATCAGGACGCAGATGTCGGCGGCGCATCAGCGGAGTGATGTGGAGAAGGCGATTGCGGTGTTTGCCGAGGTGGGCAGGGAGTTGGGGGTGATTTGAGGGTCGCATGCTGGGCTACCCCCCTCTGCCCTGCCGGGCATCTCCCCCTCGAGGGGGGAGATTGGATGGGGCGCCGACATTGCCCCCAAAATCGCATCAGTTGCCCAACACTCGATTATGATTTGAGGCAGGCGTGTGCCTCTGGCAAATCTCCCCCCCCTTGAGGGGGAGATGTCCGGCAGGACAGAGGGGGGGCCACGCACTGTGCTCCCGAGAAGCAAGTTAGAGAATTCACACAGGAAAATCTTCAATGTCCAACATGATGCGTGCGCTGGTGAAGGCGAAGCCCGAGATGGGGCTGTGGATGGAACATGTGCCGGTGCCGGAGCCGGGGCCGAACGATGTGCTGATCAAAGTGAAGAAATCGGCGATCTGCGGCACCGATGTGCATATCTGGAATTGGGACCAGTGGGCGCAGAAGACCATTCCCGTGCCGATGGTCACCGGCCATGAATTCGTCGGCGAGATCGCCGAGATCGGTTCCGCCGTCACCAAATACCGTGTCGGCGAGCGTGTGTCGGGCGAGGGGCATATCGTCTGCGGCAAATGCCGCAATTGCCGCGCCGGCCGCGGCCATCTCTGCCACAACACGCTCGGCGTCGGCGTCAACCGGCCGGGTTCGTTCGGCGAATTCGTCTGCATTCCCGAGCATAATGTTGTCTCCATTCCCGACGACGTGCCGGACGAAGTCGCTGCGATCTTCGATCCGTTCGGCAATGCTGTTCACACGGCGCTGTCCTTCGATCTTGTCGGCGAGGATGTGCTGGTCACGGGTGCCGGCCCGATCGGCATCATGGGAGCGATGGTCGCCAAGCGTGCCGGTGCGCGCAAAGTGGTGATCACCGACATCAACCCGATCCGTCTCGAACTCGCCAAGACATGCGGCATCGACCATGTCGTCGACGCCTCGAAGGAAAACCTGGCCGACGTGATGAAGACGATCGGCATGAAGGAAGGGTTTGACGTCGGTCTCGAAATGTCTGGCGCGCCGCCCGCCTTCCGCTCGATGATCGAGACGATGAACAATGGCGGCAAGATCGCCATCCTCGGTATCGCTCCGGAAGGGTTCGGCATCGACTGGAACAAGGTGATCTTCAAGATGCTCACCCTGAAGGGCATCTATGGACGGGAAATGTTCGAGACCTGGTACAAGATGATCGCCTTCGTGCAGGGCGGGCTGGATGTCAGTACGATCATCACCCATCGCATTCCGATCGACGAATTCCGCGACGGTTTCGAGGCCATGCGCTCCGGCAATTCCGGCAAAGTGGTGATGGACTGGGTGTGAGCCATTGGATGTCATCGTCGAACCGGTCGCGGACAATCCGGCCCCCGAATCCCGCGACCTGATCCTCGCGCTGCTGGATGCCGACAATTCCCGCAAGACGGGCCGACAGGAGCATTCCGATTTTGCGGTGTTCCTGCGTGACCCGGCAACGCGCGAGGTCATCGGCGGCCTTTGGGCCATGGATGATTTCGGCTGGGCATTCATCACCTATCTCTACGTGCCGCCGCAATTGCGCGGATTGAGGCTGGGTGAGAAATTGATGATCGAAGCCGAGGCAATCGCCCGCGAGCGCGGCATGGTTGGCCTCTGGGTCAACACGTTCGATTTTCAGGCGCCGGGTTTTTACGAGAAGCTCGGCTACACGGTCTTCGGGCAGTTGGAGGGCATTGGCGATGCGGTCGGCCAGACCTTTCTTCGCAAACGCCTGCCGCCGCGATAAATCAGCTTTTTCACATGTAATTAAGCTTCACGAAATATGTCGGTGCTATTGCTGTGCACACGCGGCGATGGCCGCGCGAAGCAAACTCTCTTTCAGATTCGTTGGCCGGTTGGATGGCTTCGAGGCCATGCCAAGCGCTTTTGGAATAGCAGCCCTGCATGGGCCGCGTTGCAGGGGAAGGCTCCGCTTTCCTATGTAACACTGGGAACAGCGAAGAGTGCTTGGCCTTGGTAAGAGCACCGTCATCGAATGACGGAAACCAATGCTTAACCATGACCAGATTGTTTGCCGTAGCGCTGCTGTCCATCGTCACATTCTCGACATGCTTGTCGACGATTACCGCAACAACATCAACTGCTTCGGCGTGTTCGCCGTTAATATCTTGTAAGTAAGGAAGACTACCGTGAAGGCCATTTTTTGTTTGCTGTTCGTTATGGTCGCGATGACCTTCGGCGCCTCGGCATTCGAACTCAGCACCCGGTCGGCCGACGCCTGTACCGTAATCGGACACTGCGAATAACGTGGCCGCATGAGGCGCGTCACTGCGCCTTTCTTCTGAAGCTCTCGAAGAGTTGCGACAGGCACTTTTCCCCCTCGGCTGCGAGATCGAACTGCATCCCGAAGCGCAGCCAGTCGATGTAAAGCCCCTTCATCATCCAGATGAAACAGCGTGACGCCGCATCCGGCGTCCAGCCGGCTGACAGCTGTCCCTTGTCTCTCGCCTTTTCAAAGGCGGAGCAGACGGAGAGACAGCTTTCGACGTCCATTTCGCGCTGTTTTTCGAGCAGGCCCGCCATGTCCTGGCTGTGGTCACAACGAAAGAGGATCGTATAGATTCGCTGCCGCCGCTCGTCGCGGGAAATGGCGGAGAGCCAATCCACGCTTGCCTGGAGCATCAGCGTCAGAGGATCTGGGGGATCGGCCTGCAACTGCTCCGCCACCATATCCTCCTGGGGCAGGGGCACGGCGTCGTGCAGCGCCAGCAGTAGTTCCGTCTTGTTGGCGAAATGCCAATAGATTGCGCCACGGGTGACACCGGCGGCACGCGCCACGTCTTCCAGCGTGGTTTCAAACACGCCTTTGTCGTAAAAGACCTGCTCGGCAGCGCCGATGATGCGCTGCCGGGTTTCTTCCGCTTCCGCTTTGGTCCTACGCATCGCCTCTCCCAACCAGCATGCGGTCGTTCAAGCCGGCCAATGACGCCTCACGTCGCCGGTTTGGGCTCAGCATCGAGAGCGGGCGTTATCGACATCGGTGGCTTATCGTCCTTTGGACCTTCGGCCTTCGGTTTGCCCGCCTTCGGTTCGTCAGTCTTCGGTTCGTCAGCCTTGGGCGCGCCATCCGTTGGTCCGCTGTCCTTAGGCCCATCATCCTTCGGCTGATCGTCTGCCGGTTCCGCCGGCGGCGTGCCGCCTCGGTCGGCATCGTTCTTACGCACGAACATCCGGGCGATGAAGACGAAGAAGATCGGCACGAAGAAGATGGCGAGCACCGTCGCCGAGATCATGCCGCCGAGCACGCCGGTGCCGATCGCCTGCTGGCTGCCGGCCGATGCGCCGGTGGCGATGGCAAGCGGCAGGACGCCCAATGCAAAGGCGAAGGATGTCATCAGGATCGGCCGGAAGCGCAAATGCGCTGCCTGCATGGTCGCGTCGATCAGCGACATGCCCTCATTGTGCAGGTCCTTGGCAAATTCGATGATCAGGATGGCGTTCTTGGCCGACAGGCCGATGATGGCGATCAGGCCGACCTTGAAATAGACGTCGTTAGGCATGCCGCGCAATGTCACTGCGGCTACGGCGCCGATGACGCCGAGCGGCACGACCATCATCACCGAGACGGGGATGGCCCAGCTTTCATAGAGCGCGGCGAGGCAGAGGAAGACCATCAGGCAGGAGAGCGCCATGAGCAGCGGTGCCTGCGTGCCGGAGAGGATTTCCTCGCGCGACTGGCCGGTCCATTCGAAGCCGAAACCGGTGGGCAGCTGTGTCGCCAACCGCTCCATTTCCTTGATCGCGTCGCCGGAGGAATAGCCGGGCTTGGTTTCGCCGGAGAGGCGCACCGAGGGATAGCCGTCATAGCCCACGACCTGCGTCGGTCCCATGGACCACTTCACCGTGGCGAACGCCGAGATCGGCACCATGCCGCCATTGGCATTGCGGACATAGAGATTGAGCAGATCGGCCGTCTGCATGCGCTTGGCTGCATCCGCCTGCACGGTCACGCGCTGCAGGCGGCCGGCATTGGGGAAGTCGTTGACATAGTTGGACCCAAGATTGGTGGCGATGGTGGCGTTGATGTCGGCGAAGGAGACGCCGAATGTGTTGGCTTTTTCGCGGTCGATGATCAGGTCGACCTGGGCTACATCGGGCATGCCCTCTTCGCGCAGGCTGGCGAGGACGGGGCTTGTCTGGGCGAGGCCCAATAGCCGGTCTCGCGCTGCGGCAAGCGCCTCGTGGCCGAGACCGTTGCGGTCCTGCAGACGGAAGGCAAAGCCGTTGGTCGTGCCGAGGCCCTGGATCGAGGGCGGCGACAATGCGAAGCTGATCGCGTCCTTGAGGCCGAACAACATCATGTTGGCGCGGCCGGCGATCGCTGCAGCGGAACTGTTCGGATCACGCTCAGACCAGTCCTTCAGCGTGATGAAGGCTAGGCCGGCATTCTGACCGATGCCGAAGAAGCTGAAGCCCTGCACGGCAACGATGCGGTCGACGGCCTTTTCCTTGCTGAAAATGCCTTCGACCTGACTGAGGATGCCGTTCGTGCGGTTCACTGTCGCTTCCGTCGGTGCCTGGACCATGGCGATGATGTAGCCCTGGTCCTCATCAGGCAGGAAAGAAGAGGAGAGCTGCATGAAAAGGTAGCCGAGCCCGCCGAGCAATGCGACATAGATGATCATGAAGCGGCCTGCGCGGCGGATCAGCATGCCGACGAAGCGGCTATAGCCGCGCGAGCTTGCATCGAAGCCGCGGTTGAACCAGCCGAATGGGCCGCGCTTGGTGTGGTGATGGCCTTTCGCCACCTGCTTGAGGATGGTGCCGCAGAGCGACGGTGTCAGCGACAGCGCCAGGAAGGCGGAGAACAGGATCGACACGACCATGGTCACAGCAAACTGGCGATAGATGACGCCCACCACGCCGGGGAAGAAGGCCATGGGAACGAAGACCGAGGACAGGACCAGGGTGATGCCGATGACCGCAGAGGTGATCTGCCGCATCGCCTTGCGGGTGGCTTCCTTCGGCGTCAGCCCCTCCTCGGACATGATGCGTTCGACATTCTCGACGACGATGATCGCATCGTCGACCAGAATGCCGATCGCCAGCACCATGCCGAACATGGTCAGCACATTGATCGAATAGCCGAGTGCCAGCATCACCGCGCAGGTGCCGAGTAGCGCAATGGGCACGACAACGGTCGGAATCAGCGTATAGCGGATCGACTGCAGGAAGATGAACATCACGACGAAGACCAGCGCCACGGCTTCGATCAGCGTGTGGACGACCTTCTCGATCGAGATCCTGACGAACGGGCTGCTGTCATAGGGGATGCTGTATTTGACACCTGCCGGAAAGTAGCGCGACAGTTCCTCCAACTTCGCCCTGACCGCCTCGGATGTCGCCATGGCGTTGGCAGTGGGGGCAAGCTGCACGGCAAGGGCGGCGGAGGCCTGGCCGTTGATACGGGCGGAGAAGTCGTAATTCTCGGCGCCAAGTTCGACGCGGGCGACATCGCGCAGCCGCACGGTGGAACCGTCGGCATTGGCGCGCAGGATGATCGAGCCGAATTCCTCCGGCGTCTTCAACTGGCCTTTGACCAGCACGGTTGCGTGAATCTGCTGCGTCAGCGGATTGGGCGTCGAGCCGATGGTGCCGGCGGCGATCTGGGCGTTCTGCGACTGGATGGCGCTGACGACGTCGCCTGAGGTCAGGTTCAGGCCGACCATCTTGCCCGGATCGAGCCAGATGCGCATGGCACGCTGGGTAGTGAACATCTGGGTGCGGCCGACGCCGGGAACGCGGCTGATCTCGCTGTTGATATTCCGCGTCATGTAGTCGCCGAGGCCGGTCGCATCGAGCGAGCCGTCCGTGGAGGTGAGTGCGACGACCAAGAGGAAGCCCTGGCCGGCTTCTTCCACCTGGACGCCGGTCTGGGTGACGATCTGCGGCAGACGGGGCTCGACGCGGCGGACACGGTTCTGCACGTCAACGGCCGCCTGGGCCGGGCTGGTGCCGGGCTCGAAGGTTGCACTGATGGTGATATAACCGCTCGAATCCGAGGTGGATTCGAAATACATCAGCCCGGTAATGCCGTTGAGCTCATCCTCGATCACATGCGTGACGCTGTTGTAGATCTCCTCCGGCGAGGCGCCGGGATAGGAGGCGTTGATGGAGATCTGCGGCGGCGCCACTTGCGGATATTGCGACACCGGCAGCAACGGCAGCGAGATGATGCCGGCCAAGACGATGAAAATGGCCACGACCCAGGCGAAGATCGGACGATCGATGAAAAAACTCGGCATCGGTCAGGCCTCGATCACTTCGTGTCTGCGGTTTGTTCGGCGGCAGGCTTGGCGGCTGCGGCGTTCCATTCGGCCGGATTGACCGGCGCTCCCGGCCGGATCTTTTGGAAGCCCTCGACGATCACTTTGTCGCCCGGCTTGAGACCTTCAGAGATCACCCAACGATTGTCGATGACCCGGCCGGTGACCACCTTGCGCATCTGCGCGGTATTTTTCGCGTCGACGAGATAGACGAGCGACGCGCCGGCCGAATCGCGCTGCACCGCTTGCTGCGGCACGGCAATGGCGTTCTTCTCTATGCCCTGCTCGATGCGGACGCGGACGTACATGCCCGGCAGCAGGTCTCCTTTCGGATTGGGAAATTCACCGCGCAATGTCACCTGGCCGGTGGTCGGATCGACCGTTGTCTCGGAGAACAACAGCTTGCCGCCATGTTCATAGACACTGCCGTCGTCGAGGACCAATTGCACCGGTGCGTCGCCCGAAGGCGATATAATGCCGCCCTTTTCCAGCGCCTTGCGCAGCCGGATCAGGTCGGCAGCGGGCTGGGTGAAGTCGGCGTATATCKGGTCGAGCTGCTGGATGGTGGCGAGATTGTCGTTGCCGTTTGCCACCAGCGCGCCTTCGGTGATCAACGCGCGGCCGATGCGGCCGCTGATCGGGGCGGTGACGCTGGCATATCGCAGGTTCAGCTTGGCACTGGAGAGGCCGGCTTCGGCAGAGGCAACGTCAGCATCGGCGATCGTGAGCGCGGCGATCGCATCTTCGACCTGCTGGGTCGAGGTGACGTTGGACTTCTTCAGCTCCTGCTGACGGTCGGCGTTCTGGCGGGCTTGCAATTGCGAGGCCTTGGCGCGGGCAAGCGTCGCCTCGGCGCTCTGCACCTGGACTTTGAACGGTTCTGGATCGATCTGGTAGAGCAGGTCACCCTGCTTGACGACCGAGCCCTGTTCGAACACGCGCTTGACGACGATGCCGGAGACCCGCGGCCGGACCTCGGAAATGCGCGTCGGCGCGATCCGCCCCGGCAGTTCATTGGTGATCGGCAGCGGTTCTGCCTTGGTGGTGATGACCGAGACGGCGGATGGCGGGAAGGTGAAGCCCCCCGGGTTCTGGGACTTCTTTTCATCGCAGCCGGCCAAGAGGACCCCAACGGATATGACGAGAAGCGATGCGAAACGACTGGTTTTCATGAATGGACTGCCCCGAACCCCACGCAATGCGCGACCGCACAAGCGGCTCCGCATTTACAGACATCCGTGAATGTTAATTGAGGTGGGCTTGTGAATCAATGAAGCGGCGCGAAATAAATTGACAAAAGAAAAGCTTAGGCCGGCTCCGGGGCCGATGAAAAAGGCCGCTGCGTTTCGTAGCGGCCTCGGCAACGATCAACAGATTTCGGTCCGCGTCACTCGGTTCCCATCTCGCCGGCGTAAAATTTCCGCGCATCCGCCGCCATGGCACGTCGCGAATCCGGATGCGTGTAGAACATGTGGCCGCCGCGATAGAGTTTCAGCGCCGTGCGGTGTTCGGCCAGAGCGGGCGGCAGGTGGTTGAGGATGTAGCGGCTGGCGCCGAAAGGCGTCAGCGCATCGCTATAGCCATGCGCGATCATCAGCCGGAAGCTGGGCATGGTCGAGAGCAATTCCCTGACATCGTCCGTGGCGTCCGCGGTGGCGCGATTGCCATTCCAGTCCCAGTGCTTGGCCACGTCTTCTTCCAGCAGATTGTAGGTAACGTCGCAAACGTAACCGAGTTCGTTACGCGCATAGGCGGAGAAGGCAGCGCCATAGGCGCGGGTGAAGCCGTCGAGGATGGGATCGTCGCTGCCGTCATAGCTGAGTTCAGGATAGGGATCAGGCACGGTATAGCTCGCGTCATAAGGGCTTGCGATCCGGCCGGGCTGGACATTCTTCTTGTAGATGTTGCTCAGGAATCCGCGTGTGCGCGTGACTTCGTCCTTTGGAATTCCCGTCATCGTCGAGAGCCGGCTGTAGAAGGCATCCGCCGTCGCGCCGGCAGGCGGAGGGCCGGCCATCGTCACGAGATAGTCGGTCATGGCGAATGTCGCCGCCTTGGCGACGGCATCGGGTGAAAAGGCCTTTTTGCGTTCGAGCTCGGCAGCGGCAAGCGACGGCAGCTGCATGGCTGCCACCAGCGGGGAATCGTTGCCGCCGAAGATGAACTGGCTGTCGATCAGCGGCGACAGCATGACGATGCCGGAGACGACGATGCCCTGGTTTTCCTTGAGCGCCGTGGCGACTTTGGCAGCACGGAAGCCGCCATAGCTTTCGCCGAGCAGGTATTTCGCCGAGCCGAGCCGTTTGTTGTGCTGGACATAGAGGGTGATCACCTTGGCCATCGCCTCGGCGTCCGCCCTGACGTTCCAGAAACCATTGCCGTCATTGCCGGCGGCGCGGCTCCAGCCGGTGCCGACGGGATCGATGAGTACGAGATCGGTGAAGCCCAGCCAGCTTTCGGGATTGTCCTTTAATATCGGCGCCGAGCCGTCATTGTTATCAGGCCCGAATTCAAGAATGCGCGGGCCGACCAGGCCGAGATTGAGATAGGCCGAGGCGGCGCCCGGCCCGCCGTTGAAGGCAAATGTCAACGGTCGTTTTGCGCCGCCGTCCTTAGCGACATAGGCAGTGTAAAAGATCTTGGCGCTGATTTTGCCGTCCTGGCCATAAAGGCTGAGCGTGCCGGCCGTGGCAGTGTAGGGCAGGTCGCCGGCCGGCGTCTTCAGGACATGTTGCGTCGCGGAATCGGCCGGCAGCAGGCCGAGGATGCCCTGGCTCTCGTTCGTGCTGGCGGATGCGCGCTCCGCCGCTGTTGCCGGTATGGCGACAGCGGTCATGAGCGCAAAAATGATCGCGACGGTGCGGCGAAACAACATGATGTCCATCCTTCCGGTCTCTTCGGGCTAGATGTGATCTAGGCTTAACCAGTGGTAGGGGACAGTCAAAATAAATTGATGGTCTCTATCGGAGCCATCCGATGCGCCTCAATCGAGCGTGATCCTGGCGTCCGCGTGGGTAATATAGCCGGCCATCACGCATTCCTCGATCGCCTGCCGCGCGACCGCATCGTTAGGGTCGGCCTTCGCGGTGGCAACATGCTCGTGGCACATCTTGACCCGCATTTTCGTATTGGTCTCAATCACCGGCGCGGTTGGCAGGCCATATTCGTGTACGAAAATCCACCCGAGCAGTGCCAGCGGAAGCGCCCAGGAAACGCCCAGAATGAACCTCAAGCCCATTGCAATTCCCCTTGCGCGAGCCGCGTGTCGATAGAACCAAAAGAAGTGGCGGGTATCGAGGCCTTTTGAGCGTCTCCGCGGAGTCGAAAGTACGATACGCCGTCAAGCTTTCCGCAGGCAGACGTCGCGTTAAGTCAGGCGGCGGGTGTCTCCGGCTCACGGATCGAAAGGGTCTGGGACGCTTTGGCGATTACTCGTCGCCGGCAGGAGCTTCTATTACGCTCATCCGATCGCCTCGGCAATCGCATCGAAACACGCCATCAGCATCGCCTCGGTCGCCGGCTGGTCGGCAAGTGGCTGCGACGACTGCTTGGCGATGGCGATATTCCTGTCATGGTCGACATGGATCCATTGGCCATGGATGCCGATTGCCAGCGCCACCCTGCGGCCGCCCGGCTTGATGTACCACTTGTTGCGATAACGGCCGCCGGAAATGAAAGCGGCGGAAGCGCCGCGCGCCCAGGCGCCAGCATCGCCATTGTCGAAGACATCGTCGACGAAAGCCTGCGGCAGCACGCCTTCCGTCAGCGGCCGGCGTGTCATCAGGGTGCCGAAGCGGGCAATGTCGCGTAGGCAGGCGCAGATGCCGCCGGCGGCGCGCACGGCGCCGAATTTGTCGACAGTGATATAGGCTGGGAATTCGGCGCCCATCGGCTGCCAGAGATATTTCGACAAGGCTTCGGCGTAGCGCAGGCCGGTGGCGCGCTCGGCGATCCAGCCGGCTGCGTCGGTATTGGGCGAGACATAGTGGAATTTCTCGCCGTGGCGGCTGCCATCGCTCCTGAATTCGGTCAGCATTTTTCGCGTTGCGACCTCGCCCTCGTCCGGCATCGCGGGGTCCCAGCCGGTGGCGCGGCGATAGCGATCGACATCGCCATTCTTGGCATTGTAGTCCTCGGTGAATTCGACGGCCACCTGCATGTCGAGGATGTGCTGGACGGTGGCGCCATCATAGGCGGAGCCCTTGAGTTCCGGCACATAGTCTGTCGCAAGCGCCGCCGTATCGACCAGGCCTTTATGCTTGAGAATGCCGAACAGCGCGCCGAGGATCGATTTGCTGACCGAAAACATCACGTGCCGCGAGGAAGGCTCTATGCCGGTTTCATATTGCTCGTGCAGGATCTGATTGTTCTTCAGCACCAGGAAGCCGTCGGTGTCCGATTGCTTCAGGCATTCCGACACCGTCATCTCATTGCCGCCGGGTGCAGTGAACCGGATGTCGCCGAGCGCGCGAGGCGCCGATCCCAGCGCTGCGAAGGCGTCAGTGCGCCGGTCGATGATGTCGGTGGTCAATATCCGGTTGACGTTGTGAAAGCCCCATTTGTTGTGGGGTGCGGTGCGCCAATTGCCGAGGTCTGCGCTGCGTCCCTGGGGAACCGAAGCCCAACTATCCATTGCCTGCCATCCTTGCCGTTCGATTCTGTCGGCGCAGTTGAGGCTATTTGGCGAAAATCGTCCAGGGGTAAGAGCACCTACCTTTTAAGCAGGTGGTCGCAGTTTCGAATCGTACAGGGATCGCCACCTTCCAAATGTCCGCCCACATACCCGCGGACGATCGCGTCGGTCAGGTCAAAGTCCGATTGGGCTGGTTCACGCTGGCCCGCGCATATGTTTCATCTACCAACGAAGAGACAGACTTCAGGATCGCGCTTGCATCCGCGCCGTAGAACCTTGATGCATTGAAGCAGTTGGCTTCCACTATCCCATAGCGCTGTCCGGTCAGGGCGATATCGAGACAGAACACCGGGGCGGGACTCCACAGTTCGGCCGCTTCGAAGGCGAGGTCGATCACGTGATGAGGCACGTGGAGGTCCACGTTTCCAATACTGTCCTTGCGATACGAAGAGGCGGCAACAACCTGTCCATTGACGATGAACGTGCGCCACTCCGCGTCGATCTGTACCGGCTCGGCGATGACAATCAGGGTATCCTGGTCGATGTACGCCTTCTTGATGGCTGGATCGATGACGGCCTTCAATGAGTTCTTATCGAAGATGCCGCCGTTGAATGCCTTGCTGTCTTCGTCCGGGCGAACGAACATGCTTTTGAAGCCTATTTGTGAGATTGCTTCCGCGAGCCGAATGACCACGCCATTGGCGCTTACCATCAAATCGCCCCAGCCTTTGTGGAAGGCTGACCAGCGGAATGTGGCTGGATCGAAGAAGATACCTGGCGAAAGCTCCGGATATCCCAAGGCACGCGGAACGAATGAAGGCCCGTAACAGATGACGGGACGGGTGATGTCCAGGGCACCTATTTCGGGAATCTCCGTACTATGCCCTTTGAGAGCCGCCATATGCATGTCGTTCCCGTGATCGCGCAGAATCGACTGAATCTCCCGGATGGAGGAGAGATTGGGGTGATTGCTTTGGAGAAGCCACTGGGTGGTTGCCATCGGAGTCGATATGCCTGCGAGGGGAGCGATGCGAGCGTGTGCCCGCACCTTGGCACTCGTTGCCCACCATTTCCACCCCGATTCAGGCGAAACAGAACCGGCTACGCGAAATAGAACCATTCCGGGTTGATCTTGGAATAATGTTCGGTTGAAATCGGTAATGGATCGAAAGGTATAATGCCTTTGTTTCTTAGCTTTAAAGCCATCTCTATGGCATATCTTTCGGCAAATTGCTCTTTTTGTTTGGTTGGCAGAGAGAAATAACGCTCTTGTAAATCGTCATCTGCGTCTTCCGCTTCGCCCGGGCGCGTTACCTTCTCGAAATAGTCTACTTGATGGCCTATCTCGTGGATAAGTGTACCGTAAAGTTGCGTATTTCTGATGGCTTGAGGAGTGGAGCGGATTTCGAAATGTCGTTTTGTTAATTCAATCTGGTGCCCTTCCTGCTTTAATCTCTCAATTTCCTGTGCAAAATCGGCGTCGATGTCGTTTTTTATCTTGTAGGTGAGACCAATGGGCTGAGCCTCGATGAAAACAGTGGGGCCAAAATATTTGCCAAAGTAAACAAGATATCCCAATCTGCCCCACACATGGCTGAATATGGCTTCTTTTCTTTTTGGTTGCCTGAACGCAAAGACCTTTATGTCGCGCCGATGCTCTTCAGGAATGTGTTTGATGACCTCAATCAGATCGGAGACGGAGACATAATATTTGTAATCCGCATGGGTCGGCTCGATAAGAATGGCAAATTCGTGGTCGCCGATGGTGCAGGGCAAAACCGCCGGGTTTCTTAGTTTCTGCCAGAACAACCTGTCGTCCTGGCGTGAAGAGGGAATGCCGAAATCATTCCTGGCTTTAAAGCCCTGGTCAGAGGTTCCGATTTTCTTGTTTCTTCTGGAGGGATTCCATCCCGCAGTATTTTTTTCTGGCATATCAATTTGTTCGTGATGTGAATAACTGATGCTGCCTCTAATACCGTTTGCAGATCGGTGCAACGGCTGATCAGCTTGCCAGCAATGTAGCTATAGCTCTACGTGCAGCCTTGGGACGCGTTTTTACGGCTGGCCGATGGCGCGGTCGCAATTGTAGACGGCGTGGAAACGCTCGTCAAAGTAACCCGCACGGCCCCAGACCATTTCCTTCATTTGCCAGCCGTTGACGGTGACATTGACACGCATGCCACGCCGATGACCGGTGCAGAACAGGCCCTTGTCGGTCGGCGCACAGCCCAGCCGCCAGACGGGCATGTCACGCCGGCCGCTCTGGCCGGTCAGCACCATGCTGGTGCCGTTGAAGCGGACATAGCGGGCGGCGGAAATATCATTGCCGAAGGGATGGTGCGCGCCAATCGAATAGCATTCCGCCACCTCTTCGGCTGCAGCGGGAAAAGCGACACTCAAGAACAACAAACCCAAAATCGCACAGCGCATGGACCACTCCTGATTTTTGCTTTGTAAACGCCTGAGACTGCGAAGATATTCGACTTCCTATGCGGAGCCTGCCATAGTGTAGGGCAAAGTCAACATTTCCCAGGTGCAACCATAGGGGTGTTGGCGAAAAGGGGTGGTGAATTCTTCAAATCGGGCATGGCGGAGCGCCATGAACATGGGATAGTGCTGTCATGGAGGCGGTCTATGTCCGGGGTGACATGCGACCGCTCGCCGAGCCGTCAGGAGGGATTTCGATGCCTTGGAACTGCCGCAACCTTGCCGTCGTGATTTCGCTCGCCGTCGCCATGCCTGCAATGGCCGAGGAGGCGCAGAAGGTCGTCGCGCAACCGCCCGCCAAGCAATCGGTCACCCGCTATCTTTTCTCGCAGGGCACGATCGCTGCGATCAACAGCGTCGATCTCGTGGCGCGCGTGTCCGGCACGCTTGAAAAGGTCAATCGCGAGGATGGTTCAGCGGTCAAGAAGGACGAAGTGCTATTCGTCATCGAGCAGGATCCCTACAAGATCAGCGTTGCCTCGGCGCAGGCCTCGCTCGACCAGCAGAACGCCAACCTGACGCAGGCGAATTCCAACTTGGCGCGTCAGCAGGACATGCAGAAAAAGAACCTGACCGCGACGGCCACCGTCGAAGCGGCAGTCGCGCAGGCCGAGACGGCCAAGGCGCTGGTCGCGGCCAGCCAGGCCCAGTTGCAGAATGCCCAGCTCAATCTCAGCTACACGGAAATCAAGGCGCCGTTCGACGGCATTCTCTCCGAACACCTGATCGATGTCGGCGCCTATATCAATGCGGCGAGCACACCGAAGCTGGCCTCGGTCATCCAGCCAGATCCGCTGCGGGTCAATTTCACGGTCAACGAAAAGCAGGTGATCCAGATCCGCGAGGCGCTGGCAGAGCGCCACAAGAAGCTCGGCGATATGGGGCCGATCAAGGTCGAGATTGGGCTGCCGACCGATCCGAACTATCCCTATAGCGGAACGATCGACTATATCGCGCCGGAACTCGACTCATCCTCGGGCACGGTCTCGGTGCGGGCTATGATGCCGAACACGCAGCGGCTGTTTTCGCCGGGCATGTTCGTTCGCGTGCGCATTCCCGTGGTCACCAATGCCGATGCGCTGGTGATCCCGGAAAGCGCCATCGGCAACGACCAGGAAGGGCCGACCGTGATGACTGTCGGCAAGGACAATCGCGTCGAGGCGAAGGTGGTCACGCTTGGCGAGGCCGCCGGCAATGGCCTGCGTGAGATCGTCAAGGGCCTCGCCGCGACCGACCGGGTGATCGTCCAAGGCGCCGACAATGTGCAGCCCGGCGACGCCGTCAACGTCGTCGCCAAGTTGCAGTGACCGGGGGCGGGCCGCACCATGATCGCCAAATTCTTCATCGACCGTCCGGTCCTTGCCAATGTCATCGCTATCCTCACTGTCATCCTCGGTGCGGTGGCGCTGTTCGAGCTGCCGGTCTCGCAATATCCCGACATCGTGCCGCCTTCTATCCAGGTCACGGCGCGCTATCCGGGCGCCAATGCCGAGACCATCATCCGTGACGTGGCGCTGCCGATCGAGCAGAAGGTCAACGGCGTCGAAGGCATGCTCTACATGCAGTCGACTGCGACCAGCGACGGCTCCTATACGCTGACGGTGACCTTTGCCATCGGCACCAATCCCGACCAGGCGCAGATCCTGGTGCAGAACCGCGTCCAGTCGGCGCTGCAATCGCTGCCGGACGCGGTGCAGTCGCAGGGCGTGCAGACGGCGAAGCGCTCGACCTCGATCCTGGCGATCATAGCACTCTCGTCCGACCGGCCGGAGCATAACAGCCTGTTCATGGCCAATTACGCGACGATCAACCTGATCGACCAGATCAGCCGCATTCCCGGCATCGGCAATGTCAACGTCTTCGGCGCCGGCCAATATGCGGTCCGCATCTGGATGGATCCGGAATTGATGGCGGCGCGCGGCCTGATCCCGGCCGACGTGATCAATGCCATCAATCTGCAAAGCCGGTCGACCTCCGCCGGCCAGCTCGGCCTGCCGCCGGTGCCGAAGGGGCAGCAGTTCCAGTACACGCTTAAGCTCGATTCCAAGCTCAACGACGTGCCATCCTTCGAGGACATCATCATCAAGGCCAGCGCCACCAATGGCGGCCAGGTGACCCGGTTGCGCGATGTGGCCCGCGTCGAGCTCGGAGCGCAGCAATATAACCAGGATTTCGCCATCGACGGCCGGCCGGCTGCAGGGCTGGCGCTGTTCACCCTGCCGGAAGCCAATGCGCTCGACGTCATGCATCGTGTCGACACCCAGATGACGGTGCTGGCGAAATCCTTCCCCCAGGGAATGAAATACAGCATTCCGTTCGACACGACGCGCTTCGTCTCGGCGGCGGTGAACGACGTCTATCACACGCTGTTCGAAGCGGCGCTCCTGGTGCTGGTCGTCATCCTGGTCTTCCTGCAGGATTGGCGCGCGACGCTGGTGCCGGCGACGACGGTGCCGGTGACGATTGTCGGCGCCTTCGCCGCCATGGCGGTGTGCGGCTTCTCGATCAATCTGCTGACGCTGTTCGCCATCATCCTGGCGATCGGCATCGTGGTCGATGACGCGATCGTGGTCGTCGAGGCGGCGGCGCGGCATATCCGCCTGGGCCGAACGCCGCATGATGCGGCGATCGCCGCCATGAACGAGCTGTTCGGGCCGATCATCGGTATCACGCTGGTCCTGCTCGCCGTGTTCCTGCCGGCGGCCTTCCTGCCTGGTCTGAGCGGCCAGATGTACCGGCAGTTCTCGCTGGTGATTGCCGCGACCGCCCTGATCAGCGCCGTCAACGCCATGACGCTGAAGCCGACGCAGGCAGCGCTTTGGCTCAAGGCGCATGACCCCAACCGTCGTCCCAACATTTTCGCCCGCGGCTTCAACGCCGTCTATGACGTCTTCGAACGTATCTATGCCGGGATGATCCGCGGCATGGTGCGGATCAGCGTCGTTGTGGTGATCGTCGCTCTCGCGCTGGTCGGCGGCTCGGTCTATCTGCTGTCGCGCGTTCCGACGGCCTTCCTGCCGATCGAGGACCAGGGCTATTTCCTGGTCTCGGTGCAATTGTCCGAGGGCGCGTCGCTGGAGCGGACGCGCACGACGCTCGAAACCGTGCGCAAGCGCGTGGCAGACCTCGGCGTGGTCGAGAATGTCATCGCCATCAGCGGGCTTTCGGCGATCAACAACAATGCCAGCCAGGCCAATTCCGGTGTGCTCTACATCATCCTCAAGGACTGGAGTGTCCGCAAGCCGGGCGAGGACCTGCTGTCGCTCTACAACAAGCTCAATCAGTTGACCGCCAATCTGCCCGACGGCAAGGCGCAGGTGCTGCCGCCGCCGCCGATCCAGGGCATTGGCAATGCCGCGGGCTTTGCGCTGCAGATCGAGGCGACCAACGGCAAGTTCGACTATCTGGCGCTGCAGAAGGCAGCCGCTCGTGTGGCCGAACAGGCGAGCAAGGACCCGACCTTCCGCCAGGCCTTCAGCCCCTTCCGTGCCGACGCGCCGCAATTTGCTGTCTCCGTCGACCGCACCAAGGCGGAGGTGATGGGCGTCGATCTCGGCAGCACCTACGACACGGTGAGCCAATATATCGGTTCGGCCTATGCCGGGCAGATCAATCTCTTCGGACGTGTGTTCCAGGTCTATATCCAGTCGCAGCCGGACAAGCGCATCGATGTCGAGGATCTTGAACAGCTGAAGCTGCGCAATGCCACCGGCGAAATGGTGCCGCTCGGCGCCATTGCCGATGTGCGACGCGTCTCCGGACCATCACTGGTCAGCCTCTACAATCTGCATCCGGCCGCACAGATCATCGGCGCGCCGGCGCAGGGTTTCAGCACCGGCCAGGCGCTCGACGAGCTCGACAAGATCGCCGGGACGTTGTCGCCGCGCGATTTCGTCTCCGAATGGACGGCCGTGTCCTATCAAGAAAGGCAGCTCGGCAACCAGATCTATATCGTCTATGCGCTGAGCCTGTTGCTGGTCTATTTCGTGCTTGCCGGCCAATATGAGAGCTGGCTGGCGCCAGTCTCGGTGATCGCCAGCGTGCCGCTGGCCCTGCTCGGTACGGCGGCGACGCTGCTTGTGCTGAAAGTGCCGGTCAATCTCTATACGCAGATCGGCCTCGTCCTGCTGATCGCGCTGTCGGCGAAGAATGCCATTCTGATCGTCGAATTCGCCCGGCATCTGCGCGCCGAAGGCCTGTCGCTCGGCGAGGCGGCGGTGGAGGCGGCGCGAACACGCTTCCGGCCGATCTTGATGACCTCGATCGCCTTCATCCTCGGCGTCCTGCCGCTCGTGCTGCACACCGGCGCCGGCGCCAGCGCGCAGAAATCCATCGGTATCGCGGTGTTTACCGGCATGATCGGTTCGACCTGCCTGACCGTGGTCTTCGTGCCGTCGATGTTTGTCGTCGTCCAATGGATCGAGGAACGGATGCGGCGGCGCAAGCGTGCCGCTGTTGCCGTCGTCGACGAGGATGTATCGGAAGAGATCGACCAGCCTTTGCCGCTGGACTTGAATCAGCCGAAGCCGACGGCCACCACGCGGCGCGTGGCGGTCGAAGTCGACGAACCTACCTCGAAAAATTCCAGACAGCCTGAGCCGGATGCTGTTGCCCGAAGCGCGCCGGTGGACATTGTCGAAGCGCCGGCAGCGGTTGTCGATCAGCCGTCACGGGCCGAGGCTGACAAGCCTGTCTCTGATGTTGTCGACCAGCCCAAGTCCGTCGAGATCATCGAGCCCTCGAAGGCCGACGCCGGCCGGCCTAAGTCCGCCGACGTCAAGCCATCATCCTTGGCCGATATCAGTCCGCCTCCGTCCAACCCGACTTTCGCGACGGACTATACGATGACGTCCGGCGCGAACAACAACTATGCGCGGCCGCCGGCGGATACGACGATATACAAGCCCGCGACGGTTCAGGCAGGCGAAGCGGTAACCCGATCGACCTCCGACAAGGCGGCGCGATCCGATGGAAGGCGCAAGGCCTCGGCCGCGGCTGCGACCGTCGACACCAAGCCGAACCCAACGGCGGCAGCCGAGGAGAAGCAGGCCCCAGCCAATTCCGCGAAGGACAAGGCCGCATCGGACAAGTCTGTCGACAAAACGGCTAAGCCCGCTCAAATGGGGTCTGCGAAAGACGTCGAGTCCACGGCGGTCGAGGTTGCAGATCCAGCCGCGCTGAATCGCCAGGACGGGCAAACCAGCGGCGATAACACGGCGCCGACCCGTGCCGATCCCGCCAATGACGCACTCGCCAAGGCCCTGGCTGAATTGGCCGGTGAGACGTCGGCTGGAGAGGACACGGCTTTAGATACGTCACGCGCAGCCGATGACACCGCTCCCAAGCCAGCGGACGATGTCGCATCCATTCCAGCGGACGAAGTCGCTGCAGGCGCAGCGGCGTCCCTTTCGGACGAACCAGCGACCAGCGATGAGGTTGAGGCCGCGGAGACTGTACAGAGCGAACAGCCTTTGCCGGAGGCAGTCGAGGAAAATGCCGCGCCAGCCGACACCAGCGAAAAGCCGACGCCCGCTGAACCGACATCCGGCAAGTCGTCTCCATCTGGCAGCGAAGGCGGACGACGCCGGCCAGCGCTCAAGACGAGGCGGCGCCGGTAGCTGCTGCGGCAGACTTGCTTTTTGATCGATGTTGCGTCACTGCCCACCGACTGAAGTATCGGCTTGCCAAGTCGTCAATCGGTGGCCGTCAGGTCCGTTGGCGGCAATGATGAGCAAGCAATGCGCATATCTCTGTGCCAGTCAGACATCCGGGCGAATGAGGTTTCGTTCGGCGGTGTCACGCCGGGCAATGCCGAGCGCAAGGATGTGATCGGAAAGCATTTGCAAACCAGGGACTTGCGTTCGGGATGCATTTTGTCGATGACGTGGAGTAACAAAAACGTGCGCGGCTTCGTAGGGGAATCTGCCGGGTGAACGGTTCGACGCAGGAAGAACAGTGGGCCATCTGGATGCGGGCCGCCATCGATGGCGACAAGCAGGCCTATCATCGCTTCCTGACGGCGGTCACGCCCTATCTCCGTGCGCTCGCGCGGCGGCGCTGTGACCAGTTCGGCGCGCCGGCGAGCGAGGCGGAGGACGTGCTGCAGGAAGTGCTGCTGGCAGTGCATCTCAAGCGCGGCACCTGGGACATGTCCCGGCCGATCGGGCCTTGGCTGGCGACGATCGTGCGCAACAAGATGATCGATGCGCTGCGCCGCCGCGGCCGGCAGGTGAGCGTGCCGATCGAGGATTTCATCGAGACGCTGGAAGCAGCGGATTCGACTGATGCCACCGACCGGCTGGATGCCGAACAACTGCTGACGCAGTTGAAGGACCCGCAGCGCGATATCGTGCGCTCGATCTCGCTCGAAGGGCAGGGGGTGCGCGAGACGGCCGCGCGACTGAAAATGACGGAGGGCGCCGTGCGCGTGGCGCTGCATCGCGCGCTCAAGGCGCTCGCCGCCCTATATCGGAGTGATGTGCGTGAAGACGGATGATCTGATCCATATGCTGGCCGAGGATGCACCGGTGCCAATGCGCATCGGCCGCGCCATGACGCTGGCGCTGCTCCTCGGCACGGTCATCTCGATCGCCCTGCTGCTGGCGACGATTGGCATGCGGCCGAACATGGGGCAGGCGATGCAGACTGCCCGCGTGATGTTCAAGATCGGCGTGACGCTGACGCTTGCCGTTGCTGCCTGCGGCCTTGTCTTCCGCATTGGCCGGCCCGGCGTGCCGCTCAAGGCGCGCAGCCTGTTGCTGATCCTGCCCTTGGTTCTGGTCATCGGAGCTATCATGATGGAAGGGATGATGACGCCATCCGATTCCTGGATGTCGCGCATGGTCGGCAATCATTCACGCTTCTGCATATTCTTCATTCCGATGCTGTCGATCGCGCCGCTCATAGGCTTCATGCTGGTCCTGAGGGACGGCGCCCCTGAAAGCCCTGGCCTTGCCGGCGCCGTCGCGGGACTGGCCGCTGGCGGCGTCGCCGCCGCCATCTATGCCTGGCACTGCCCCGACGACAGCCCCTTCTTCGTCGCCACCTGGTACACGCTGGCGATCGCGATCGTGACAATTGTCGGCTTTTTTGTGGGGCGTCGGCTGCTGCGATGGTGAATTTCGGGGCGAGGTAGTTGGTTTACGCGCTACGCTCGCGATCAGATACGAAGTACAGTAAATTTCGATACTGTGCTATCTAAATACATATTACCGCAGGCTGTATGGATTCCACTTGCAATAAGCGAAATGCCGCTATTTAACTTGGTGAGCCATTCCTTAAAATCCAGGTGACATGATGACATCAGCCTCGGTCAGTATAGATGATGAGACTATTGCGCAAATTCTAAACTCAAACTTTGGAATCGTTCTCAGTCAGGATGATCCGCTTGCTAAGATTGTCGGCGACGTCAAAGTCGAGGACGTAGAACATGCTGCTGGCAATATTCTGAGCTCGGTCGGAAAAAGCATACTTGAAAGCGACTCGATCGAAGGGTTCGTCGATGCTTTGCTGCCGGATGTCGACGGAGATTGGCTGTCCAGCTGGGCAAAAGATGAGGGGAAGCAGGTTGCCGACAAACTTGGATCATTCCTTCTGAGCAAGGCTTTGAGTGACGTGGATATTTCCACGCCGGAAGGGCAACTCATACAGCTTGTAAGCAAAGATGCACTATCTGGCGCATTGTCAAAACTAGACGCGTGGATAGATGGTGGCTTCAAATCGAACTTTGATTTTTTTCAAGGGTTGGATGCCGCCTCAATCATAACGAGCCTCAGCAACTTGATTACTGCAGACTTGGGGAAAAAGTTAGCTAATTCCATCGTCGACATAGATAGTGTGCAGGATCAAATCGGCGTATTCCTTGGTACGCTTGTCGCGCAGGAGTTCTTGCCACCCGGTGTAGCGGAGTTCGTGGGCACTGTTGTCGGCGACTTCATATTCGATCAAGTTCTCGATCAGTGGCTGGGTATTCATATTACCTTCGGGTGGTCAGATAACCGGCCGATTGAATTTGCGTATATGAGCTACGATCCCGAGCGAAATACATTCTACCAAGACAATTTCTGGGACAAGAAAACCGACGCGAATATCAAGGCGTCGGTTGAGAAAGCGCGCGACGGCTACCTGAGCGCAATGAACGATGTGCTGGCAAGCGTTGGAGGTCGCATTGACGTAAACGCTTTCGGCGGCGGGATTATGGCTGCCGACATCGGATACAGCCATGTCGACGGTAAGCAATACACCGCCACGCTTTTCGGGACGGATGTCAAAAGCGAGGATCTTAACTATCTTACGCACCTGGCCATCGACACCGACCTTAAAAGGATGACGTTCATTGATGGCGACATGGTCTTGGCGCAAGCTTTTGAATATTGGAAAGGCGAGCAAAAGGGAGTTGACGATCACCTCAACTCGTTGACTGAAATATTTTCGATAGCCTCGGACTATCGAAAATACCTCGAAAACGTCGATGCCATTAACCACCTTATCGCATCCAATCCTTTGAGCGCCTTCTCGGTTGGCTGGACCGCAACGCTCTTGAAGGCGAAATCGATGGGGCTCGACGACAGTATCACAGCATCTGGCGACGGTCACGATGAGACATTCAAGACTTCGGAGGGCGCTGACAATGTAAACGGCGGTGGGGGCAACGACTATATCCTCACCTTTGGTGGCAACGACACTCTCGTGGGCGGTGACGGCAATGATCGCATGTTCGGTGGTGATGGCGATGATCTTCTGATCGGCGGTAGCGGTAACAATACGATAAACGGTGGTGATGGCGCAGACGTTGTCGTCTATTCGGGGGTGCTCTCCGACTATCGCATTGTCGACAACGGCGATGGCACATACACCATCGGACACAAGGACGGCTCTGGCGGGATCGATCTAGTGTCCAACGTCGAGAGATTCCAATTCGACGACACTATCTTTCGTTTTAACAATGCGCCGACTGGCGAACACGAAATTCTCGACCAGAACACGATTGAAGGTCAGGCTTTCCATTTCACCGTTAGCGCGGATACTTTCTCCGATGCTGACAAAGGTGATACGCTTGTCTACTCCGCGACACTCGCAAACGGCGACGTGTTGCCGAGCTGGCTTTCGTTTGACCCTGCGACGCGGAGCTTTTCAGGCACGCCAGTCAATGCTGATGCCGGCAAGACTATTTCCGTTCAAGTAACCGTTACGGATTCTGGTGGCCTAAGTGCAACTGAGACATTCAGCCTCGCCATCCAGACGGCTACCATCGAAACCGTGACCGGTTCGCCGACTGCAGTACTGGTGCATGGGAAAGAGGACACCAGCTATGTCGTTTTAGCCAGCGATCTCCTCGCCGGCCTTTCGGATTCGGATGGCCATACGCTTTCAGTTTGGACCGTGAAGGTGTCAGACAATGCGACCGCAGTTGACAATGGAGATGGTACATACACAATCACGCCGGCTGCCGATTTCAGCGGTAAATTGACGCTCCATTACTATGTGCTGGATGGTCACGGAAACACTCATGGCATGCTTTTGCCTCTTTATATCGACGCGGCAAATAATGCGCCAACGGGTCCGCTTACAGGCGTTCTGTCAGACAAGGCTGAAGACTTGCCATTCACGGTAACAGCCGCAACGCTGCTGGCTGGCTTCTCGGATGCAGATCAGGGGGATGCACCTTACATCCTCGCGATTGGAGCAGACCACGCCGTCGTGACGGCAAACGGCGATAATTCTTACACGGTTACGCCCGATGCCAACTTCAATGGCACCTTGACACTGACATATGACGTGTCCGACGGCCATCAGGATGGGACGGTTCTCGCCACGCGAACAATGAACATCGCCGCCACCAACCATGCTCCCACGGAGATAGACTTATCGGCGACGATAATTTCGGAGGACTCGGCTGCTGGCGCAGTCGTTGGAACTTTGACCGGTATCGATCGAGATCAAGGTGACACTCTTACCCTCTCGCTCGTCGACAATCCAAACAGCACTTTCATCATTGTCGGCGGAAAGATCGAACTGGCACAGGGCAAATCGCTCGACTACGAAACCCAGGCGACCTACGACATTACGGTTCGGGCCACCGATTCATCCGGTGCAAAGTTCGATCGGGATTTTACCATTTATGTCGCAGATGTTGACGAAGGGACGGTACCAATTGTCGGTTCACCGGCGAACAACACGCTGCATGGCGGGGCAGACAACGATGTAATCCAGGGTCTCGGCGGCAATGATACGCTGGATGGCGGTGACGGCGCTGACGAACTCGATGGCGGCAAGGGGAGTGATACCGCTTCCTATGCCAGCACTGGCAAGGGTTTGGTCGCGAGTTTGTTGAAGCCAACAGACAATACCGGCGATGCCGATGGCGATAGCTATATCAGCATCGAGAACCTAACCGGCTCCGGGTTTGCAGATAGATTGTTCGGCGACAGCCAGGCAAATGTGATCGACGGCGGTGTTGGCAATGATCGGCTGTTTGGTGGTGGACAGAGTGACATATTCATATTCGGGGCAAAGTATGGCAAAGACACAATTACCGACTTCGAATTTAAGGGGTCGGATCACGATCTCATCGACCTTTCCCACGCTGCCGGCATCACCAGTTTCAAGGATCTGATTCAACATCATATCAAGGACGTCGGCAGCGATCTGATTATCACTGCGGCCGACGGATCAAGACTGGTCCTTGAAGATGTCGGTTCCATCAAACACCTCGCCAATGGCGATTTCATGTTTTGAGTTGTAGTGGAAAAAGAGCAACAACCGGTCTTCTAATCTTCTGCGCGGATCGCTGGCTGCCGCTTGTTTGCCAGCGATCGGTCTTGACATGGAACGACTTCGAAATCTGGTCCTTTGAAAAACACTTGGCTTCTCAACTGATCTGATTGAGATCGCCTTATCCGCTTGACGGTGCTATGGCCCGGCGGCTTCCCAAAGCTCTTTCTGACATATCGCAACTCGTGATTTCATGTTCTTCTCCATTGCTACAACCCATAAGCCCGCCAGCGATCTTGGTTTCCTGCTGATGAGACACCCCGATCGGCTGCATGAAGTGGAGCTCTCCTTCGGTCGCGGCATCGTGTTCTATCCGGAGGCCAATGACAGTCGCTGTGAAGCAGCGCTGGTGCTAGACATCGATCCGATCGGGCTGGTGCGCGGTGCTGGCGCGGGTGAGGGGCTGCTCGATCACTATGTCAACGACCGGCCCTATTCGGCCTCATCTTTCCTGGCCGTCGCGCTGAACCGTATTTTTCGCACGGCGATGAGCGGTACATCGCGCGAGCGGCAGGCGCTGGCGGAGGCGGCGATCCCGCTTGAAATCAACGTCAAGCCGCTGCCGGCACGCGGCGAAGAGAGTTTGGTGAAGGCGCTGTTCGAGCCGCTTGGGTGGCAGGCCGAGGTGGTGACGATCGACGGTTTTGGTGTGCCGTCGCGCTATGTCGATCTCCGGCTCACAGGCACGATGAAGCTTTCGACCGCGCTCACCCATCTCTATGTGCTGATCCCGGTGCTCGATGATGACAAGCACTATTGGGTGGGTGAGGACGAGATCAAGAAACTACTCGACAAGGGTGGGACCTGGCTTGCCGACCATCCCGAGCGCGACCTGATCGTCCGCCGCTATCTCAAGAAGCAGAAGCGGCTGGTGCGGCAGGCACTGGCACGTCTCGCCCCGGAAGAGGAGGAGACCGAGGAGGCTGCACCGGAGCTCCATCGGCGCGAGGAAATCCTCGAAGCACCGATGAAGCTGCACGACTTGCGGCAGGACACTGTTGCGCGCGTGTTGGTCGAATCCGGCGCCTCGGTGGTGGCCGATCTCGGTTGCGGCGAGGGCAAGCTGTTGCGGCGGCTGCTCAAGGAGCGCTCGCTGAAAAAACTGATTGGGCTCGATGCCTCGACGCGTTCGCTGGAGCGCGCGGCCGAGCGGCTGAAGCTCGGCGAACCGGGTGGCGCATCGCCCGAGCGGGTGACGCTGCTGCATGGGGCGCTGACCTATCGCGACAGCCGCTGGCATGATGCGGAGGCGGCGGCGCTGATCGAGGTGATCGAGCACCTCGATCCCGACCGGCTGCCGCATCTCGCGGACGTGGTGTTCGGCGCGGGCTTGCGCGCGATAGTCATGACAACGCCGAATGCCGAATATAACGCGCTTTTCGAGGGCATGGTGCCCGGCGCCATGCGGCATCCCGACCATCGCTTCGAATGGACGCGGGAGCAATTCCAGGCCTGGACCGCGGCGGTGGCTGATAGCCATGGGTATCAGGTGCGGCACGAGGGCATTGGCGATGTCCATCCTGAACTCGGTCCGGTGACGCAGATGGCAGTGTTTACAAAATGAAAAGCGCAGACCCCAGTCTCATCGACATTCCGGATTTCAGCTTGGTCGTGCTGATCGGCGCCACTGGCTCCGGCAAGTCGACTTTCGCCTCGCGCTGGTTCCAGCCGACGGAAGTGATTTCTTCGGACCACTGCCGCGGGCTTGTCTCGGATGATGAGAACGACCAGTCGGTGTCGTCGGATGCTTTCGATCTCGTCCGCGCGATTGCCGAAAAGCGGCTGAAAAACCGCAGGCTGGCGGTCATCGACGCCACCAATGTGCGGGCTGCCGATCGCAAGATGTGGATCGAGGTCGCCCGGCGCTGGCATGCGCTGCCGGTGGCGATCGTCATCGATCCCGGCCTGGATGTCTGCGTGGCCCGCAACAAGGCGCGGCCCAACCGCAATTTCTCCGTCCATGTGCCGCAAAGGATGATCCAGGAAATCCGCAAGGGTTTTGGTGGGCTGCAGCGCGAAGGCTTTCGCCAGGTCTGGCGACTTTCCTCGGTCGAGGCTGTCGATGCCGTGACCATCGAGCGTCGGCCGCTCTGGACCGACAAGCGGACGGAGACCGGCCCGTTCGATATTATCGGTGACGTGCATGGCTGCGCCGACGAGCTGAAGGCGCTGTTGACCGAGCTCGGGTACGGGCTTTCTCTGGAGGGGGAGCGCACTGTCCTGACGCCGCCCGGCGATCGCAAGCTCGTCTTCGTCGGTGATCTTGTCGACCGTGGACCGCAGACTCCGGACGTATTGCGCATCGTCATGGATGCCGTCGATGCCGGCCAGGCGCTCTGCGTCCAGGGTAATCACGACCAGAAGCTCGACCGCTGGATGGCCGGCCGCAACGTCAAGATCGCCCATGGCCTGCAGGAAAGCATCGACCAGCTCGAAGCCGAGACGCCTGAATTCCGGGAGCGGGTCAAGCGCTTCCTTGGCGATCTCCGCAGTCATTACTGGCTGGATGGCGGAAGGCTGGTTGTCGTCCATGCCGGCCTTAAGGAGGAGATGATCGGCCGCGGTTCGCCAGCGGTGCGTGATTTTGCGCTTTACGGCGAGACCACCGGCGAGATCGATGCATTCGGCTTGCCGGTGCGCGGCGACTGGGCGGCGGCCTATCGCGGCAAGACGGCCGTCGTCCACGGTCATACGCCGACGCCGGAGGCCGAATGGATCAACAACACGATCTGCATCGATACCGGCTGCGTCTTCGGCGGCAAGCTCACGGCCCTACGCTGGCCGGAAAAGCAATTGGTCAGTGTCCCGGCGGCTCAGATCTATGCCGAGCCGATCCGGCCGCTCGCCGTTGTCGCCGAACGGTCAGGCC
>NZ_JBFUFF010000027.1:0-86945 GCF_056403555.1 Rhizobium sp. P2_G2 | reverse complement strand
CGTCGACCCTGTCGCCAGGCTTGAGCTTGACCGTCCAGCTTCGTCCCTGCGCGTCGGAGTAGACATATTTGCCGGCGAGTTCGCCGACCTTCCAGTCGACCGGATCGCCCATGACAAGCTTCACCTCCGTCGGCTCTCTCGCCGCGGCTGGGTGGGCGGCCAGTGCCGCCAGAAGCATGACAACCGGGATGAAACAGTGCCGCATGGAACCTCTCCGTCGTTGCTGCCATTGAAGCGGTATGAACGGCGAAAGGCAAGTTGCCTGTGTGTGGCTCAATTTACAGCGTGCATTGCGCGGGCTGCGACACTATATACTTCTTAACAAAACTTCATTTGCGTTCACGGTTACCGCATGAATAGTGCAGCGATGGAAAAAACAACCCCGATCAACAAGCTGACGGCTTTGTCCCACCGCGGCCGCCTTGATATATTCCGACTGCTTGTCGGCGCCGGCGGGCAGGGGCTGAATGCCGGCGAGATCGCTTCTGCGCTCGATCTCAGGCCCAATACGCTTTCGGCGCATCTGACCCTGCTTTCCTCCACCGAACTGATCCGCTCGCAGCGCGAAGGACGCAACATTCGCTATTTCGCCGAAATGAGCGCGATGCGCGAGCTGCTCGGCTATCTCCTGCAGGACTGTTGCGGCGGCAATCCGGACATTGTCAAGCCGGCGCTTGATTCGCTGCATTGCGACAGGCGTGCCCCGAGCTGTTGATCGGCGGTCCGGCGGCGGGTGCTATCCGATCCGTTTCGCCCCAGTCAAGCAACCCATCCTTGCATGATGGAGTAGAACTACCAAAATGCGAGTGCCATTTTGGTCACATCGCCGGGCAAATGTCTCGGCGGCGCAATGCCGCCGCTGCGGGACACGGCGGAATGGAATATTAGCAGCCTTAATAAAATGTTAAGGTTATCAGCATGTTATTAGAGCCCGCGCAAACATAGCGACAAAAAGAGGTCACAAATATGTGACCCCCTGAATGAAGGGGCGGGGTTATCCGTTTTCTTTTCAAGCGCCGGGCAATCAGCTATGACTTGCTCAACATCGGGATATTCGGCCGGAACGCTCCGGTCCGTTGGGAATTGATATAAGATGAAGCCTTTGAAGACCGCGGCGATTGCTGCCCTGACCATCTCCTGCGCATTCACCTTTGGCGCGCCTGCGGCGCATTCGGCGACGCTCCTCGACTTCCTGACCGGTAACAAGACGTCGAGCCACACCAGCAAGAAGAGCAGCAGCCTGTTCGGCCGCAGCGATCTCGCGGGTTCGCTCGACGACGACGACGGTGCGTTTCCCGACAGCCCGGGTGCCGGCCGGCCGCTTCCCAAGGTTTCGGCGCCGCGCTACTTCACCTACAAGGCCGACGGCCTGAAGTTGGTCAACGTCGCTAAGTTCGCGCCGAAGATGGAAACGGCTGCGGTTGACCCCGCCAAGACGGCCGATGCGAGCAATACCGGCTCCATCCAGGACGTCAGCGTCCCGGCGGCGATGGATTTTAGCAACAATCCGCGCGCCTACATGATGGATGTGCGGGCCAAGGCGCCCGCCGAGGTGGCCGCCGCTATCGAGACTTTCTACGCTCAACATAACGGCCTGCTCTGGGTCGACGCCCATGGCGTGACGCAGAAGGCGCGCGACGCGCTGGCGGCACTGGCCGCCGCGGATAAGGTCGGCCTCGATCCCGCCGACTATCAGGTCCAGGATCCGACCGACACATTCGCTGCCGTCGATGCGACGACCAAGCAGCGGCAACTGATGCAATTCGAGATCGAGCTCAGCGCCGCTGTCCTGACCTTCGTCGAAGACGACGTTCGCGGCCGCATCGATCCGAACAGGATCGCTGAATACTATGATTTCAAACGCAAGGACGTGAACCTCGTCGGTGCGATGCGGGTGATTTCGGCCTCGCCTGATATCAAGGCCTATCTCAACAGCCGCGCGCCTTCCAATGCGCAGTTCGAGCAGTTGAAAGCCGAACTTGCCAAGCTGCGCGGTGACCAAGGCGGTCAGCAGCAGCCAGCCAAGATCGAGATCACACTGACTTCGACGCTCAAGCCCGGCATGTCGAGCGACCAACTGCCGAACATCGTCGCGGCCATCCGCCAGAAGGGTTCCGACAAGCTGAAGCTCGATCAGTCGCTGACGCTTGCCTCTTACCAGGATAGCCAGGACTATACGCCTGAACTCGCCAAGCTCGTCGCCGCGTTCCAGGCTGAGAAGGGCCTCAAGGGTGACGGGATCATCGGCAAGGGCACCGTCAAAGTGCTGATGGGTGGTGCCGTCGAAACCCAGGATTCCAAGATCCACAAGCTTACCGTGGCGATGGAACAGATGCGCTGGCTGCCGAACGATCTCGGCGAACGCTATGTGTTCATCAATCAGGCTGCCTTCCTGGTCTATTACCATGAAAACAACCAGGAACAGTTCAGCATGAGGGTGGTCGTCGGCTCGCCGGGCCATCAGACCTTCTTCTTCGAGGACCAGGTGCGGCTCGTCGAGTACAATCCTTATTGGGGCGTGCCGCGCTCGATCATCGTCAACGAAATGCTGCCGCATCTGCGCCAGGACCCGAGCTATCTCGACCGCCTCGGCTATGAGACCTCGGTCAACGGCCAGCAGGTTTCCTCGTCCGACATCGACTGGCAGACGACCGACGCGGTCGACGTCCGTCAGCCGCCGGGTGCCGGAAATGCGCTCGGCCAAGTCAAGATCATGTTCCCCAATAAGCATGCGATCTACATGCATGACACGCCGCAGAAGAGCTTCTTCAAGCGCGACATGCGCGCGTTGAGCCATGGTTGCGTGCGTCTGTCCGATCCGAAGAAGATGGCGGCGGCGGTGATGGACACGACCGTCGAGGACATCACCTCGCATATCGCCACCGGCCAGAACGAGCAGGTCAAAGTGCCGCGGCCGTTCCCGATCTACATCGCCTATTTCACCGCCTATCCGAACAAGGATGGCGTGGTGGAATATTTCGATGACGTCTACAGCCGCGACAACTACCTGCAGAAGGCATTTGACGCGACTGAGAAGGTGCGTCACGCGGCAAGCTGAGACCGGATGATTTTACTCGAAAGGCGCTGCTGGGTGACCGGTGGCGCCTTTTGTATTTTGAGGCGGTGCCGCTGGGTCTTCCTGGCGCTTGTGGGAGAGAAGGGCCTTTGCGGTGCTGTCGCGGCCGAAAACTCTCGCGTTTTCGGCTATCCTTCGGACTTCCTTGGATCCGCAAAAGCATTCTTGCTGTTCTGCGTCCAATAGGCCGCATCCACCCGCTCCCGATGCGGCGCGAAGAGATCGGCGCCATCCCGCCCGGCCAACACCAGCAGCTCTTCTTCCACATCCGCCTGCGTCATCGTGGCGCCGTCGTGCAGCAGGTGGACGATGGGGCGGCCGGCCTCGTGCAATGCCCGTCCAACCAACAGACAACGGTGGCAGTTGAGCGGATGCTTTTCCGCACACATCAAGGCGACGCGATAGGTATTGGCGCCGTTTGTTATTCGCTCGAGGCCGGAGGCAAACGCTGGCGCCTGGCGCATCAGGCGATAGTCCGCGACGCCTTCGCAATAATAGCGGGGTTCGCTCGGCCGTCCGCCCAGTTCCGCGCCGAGCCAGGCATAGGTGATGCCGGCGGCTTTGAGGCTATCTTTCAACGGCTCGCGGTTGAACTGCGGATTATGCCGTGACCACGGCGAACTGCGGACATCGGCCACGGCCTCGATGCCAGCCGCCTTGAGCAGTCCCATGAAAACGTCGATGCCGAGATTGGAATGGCCGATCGTCCAGATTGTGCCGGCCGACTCCATCGTGGCCGTCCGCCTCAGGCGACCAGCCGGTCGATCAGTTCGGCCGTGAGTTCATCGAAATTCTCGATGACAACAGTCGGGTTCAGGGTTTCGACCGCCACTTCGGAATAGCCGAAGGGCACGGCGATCGATGGCACATTGGCATTGGCCGCGACCTTGAAGTCGTTGAGGCTGTCGCCGATCATCACCGTGCGTGCCGGATCGCCACCGGCGAGGCGGATCGTACCGAGCAGGTGTTCGGCGTCCGGCTTGCGGACGGCAAACGTATCGCCGCCGGTGATGGCGCTGAAGCGGTCCGAAAGCCCCAGCGTTTCGAGCAGCGGCCGCGCCAGACCCTCCATCTTGTTGGTGCAGACGGCAAAACGCAGGCCGGCGGTCTCAAGCCGGTCGAGGGCCTGGACAAGGCCGGGATAGGGCTGGCTCTTGCCCGGCATGCCGGCGCGGTAATGCTCGACGAAGCGGTCGATCATCGGTTCAAGCTCGCCGTTGCCCAACGGCCGGCCGCGCAGCGCGAACGCGCGCTCGATCATGGCACGGGCACCGGAGCCGACGAGGTGAGTCAGGTCGGAATAGACGAGCGGTTCGAGTGAGCGGGCGGCAATCGTATGATTGAGGCTGTCGATGAGGTCGGGGGCGGTGTCGATCAGGGTTCCATCGAGATCGAAAACGGCAAGCACGGGGGGCACTGAATTCTCCCGGAAATGAGCGGTTGCGGAGACCGATAGGGCAAGCCGCGGGCAATTGCAAACTGCCAGGTAGAGGCGCTTTCAAATAAAGCGGAAAGCCCCGTTGAAATTGGTCATTGCGCCTTTCGTTCCCTGAAAAGCTCGTGTAAAAGCCCGATCCACGATCAATCGGAGACCCTGGCGCATGGACGCCCGGCAAATGAAAATCACCGCTGCCGCCGAGGCGTTGAAACATGTCGAAGATGGCATGCGACTCGGGATCGGCACCGGTTCGACCGCGGAAGAGTTCGTCCGGCTTCTCGCCGAAAAGGTTTCGGAAGGTTTTCAAGTCCGAGGTGTCCCGACTTCGGAACGCACTGCACGGCTCTGCCTGGAACTCGGTGTGCCGCTCAATTCGCTGGACGAACTGCCGGAGCTCGACCTGACGATCGACGGCGCCGATGAGGTGGACTCTTCGCTGCGCCTGATCAAGGGTGGCGGCGGGGCGCTGCTGCGCGAAAAAATTGTTGCCGCTGCCTCTGGACGCATGATTGTCATTGCCGACGAGACCAAATTGGTCGAGACGCTCGGCGCCTTTCCGCTGCCGATCGAGGTCAATCCATTTGGACTGGTGTCGACGCGAATCGCAATCGAGCGGGTTGCTTCCGCGCTCGGCCTGAGCGGCGAGATCGAGCAGCGCAAATCCGGCGACGGTTTCTTCAAAACCGACGGCGGACACTATATCCTCGATGCTTCTTTTGGCCGCATTTCTGATGCAGAGGCTCTGGCATCGAGTCTGAACGCCATTCCAGGCGTCGTGGAACACGGGCTTTTTATCAATCTGGCTTCGCTTGCCATCATTGCCGGCCCGACGGCCGCGCGGACGCTGTCGCCAAAAATCTGACGAGGAGTAGAATATCCCATGATGAAGATGCACATGCTCGGACGGGTCGCTATGGGCGCGATGTTTGCCATTGGCATTGCTGCGACGAGCGCGCTGGCTGCTGATGACAATATCACGGACTCGCATCTCAAGGCGGCGCGTGCGGCCATCGCTGCGATCCACATCACCGATCCGTTCGACAACATCCTGCCCACCATCTCGATGCAGCTGAAGACGACGATGATCCAGGGCTCGCCGAATTACGAAGAGCTGATCAACGATGTCGTGGACGAGCAGGCGCTGAAATTCGCATCGCGCCGCGCCGATCTCGAAAAGGAAGCCGCCCGCATTTACGCCAAGGCGTTCAGCGAGGACGAACTCAACCAGATCGCCGCCTTCTACGCGACGCCGGCGGGCCAGAAGCTCCTGAAGTACGGCCCTCTTTCGATCCGCGAACTCTCCAAGGCCGGCGACATCTGGGCATCCGGCATTTCTCGCGACATGTCCAAGGCGACAGAGGACGAGCTCGAAGCCAAGATCGAAGCGCAGAAAAAGAAGAAATAACGATTTCGGCGCCCTACAGGCACCGCTGATCAATCCGAAAGCCCGTTTCCGCGAGACGGGCTTTTCTTTTGCCCGGACTCTCTCCATATGCTCCGGGCATCCACTGACAGGGGTTTCGCATGCCGGATTTCGATTATGATCTGTTTGTCATCGGCGGAGGTTCGGGCGGCGTGCGTGCCGCGCGGGTGGCCGCCTCGCTCGGCAAGAAGGTGGCGATCGCCGAGGAATATCGTTTCGGCGGCACCTGCGTCATCCGCGGCTGCGTGCCGAAGAAGCTGCTGGTCTATGCATCGCAATATCATGAGCATTTCGAGGATGCCGTCGGCTTCGGCTGGACCGTCGGCGCAACCTCGTTTTCCTGGGAAAAGCTGATCGCCGCCAAGGACAGGGAAATCGCGCGCCTCGAAGGCCTCTATCGCAAGGGGCTGACCGGTGCCGGCGCCGAAATCCTCGAAACCCGCGCCGAACTGACCGGCCCGCACAGCATCCTGTTGAAATCGACCGGCAAGACAGTGACGGCGGAACGGATCATCCTCGCCGTCGGCGGCGCACCCTCGATGCATGGATCGCTGCCCGGTCATGAGCACACGATCAGCTCCAACGACGCCTTCCATCTGCCGCATCTGCCGAAATCAATCATCATCGAGGGCGGCGGCTATATCGCTGTCGAATTCGCCAACATCTTCCACGGCATGGGCGTCGAGACGACGATGATCTATCGTGGCAGGGAAATCCTGTCGCGCTTCGACCAGGACCTGCGCCAGGGCCTGCACAAAGAGATGGAAAGCAAAGGCATCAAGATCCTTTGCGGGGATGTGATCACGGAAGTCAGGCTCAATGCCGATGGCACGCGTACCGCGACCACCAGGCAGGGCAAGGAGCTCAAGGCGGCGCAGGTATTCCTGGCGCTCGGCCGCACGCCCAATACCAATGGGTTGGGTCTGGAGGCGGCCGGTGTCGCGCTCGACCAGAAGGGTTCGATCGTCGTCGACGCCTATTCGCGCACCAGTGTTCCGGGCATCTTTGCGCTGGGCGACTGCACCGACCGGGTGCAACTGACGCCGGTGGCGATCCATGAAGCGATGTGCTTCATCGAAACCGAATACCGTAACAATCCGACATCACCGGATCTCGACCTGATCGCCACGGCCGTGTTTTCGCAGCCGGAAATCGGTACGGTCGGCCTGAGCGAGGAAGCGGCGTCGAAGAAGTTCGACGAGCTCGAAATCTACCGCGCCGAATTCCGGCCAATGAAGGCGACGCTTTCGGGCCGCAGCGACCGGATGATCATGAAGCTCATCGTCAATGCCGCCGACCGCAAGGTGGTGGGGGCGCATATCCTTGGCCATGACGCCGGCGAGATGGCGCAGATCCTTGGCATCACGCTCAAGGCCGGCTGCACCAAGGACGATTTCGACCGCACGATGGCGGTGCATCCGACTGCGGCCGAAGAATTGGTCACCATGTATCAGCCGACTTACCGGATCAGGAACGGCGAGCGCGTCTGAATTCGGGCGTGCGGGTGTGGCAGCGCGCCATCCGTCGGCGACTGCCGATCGCCGCCGGACATGCGGGCAAGCAAGGGTAGGGTCCATTCGAGACCTTGCCAGTCGCCGCCGTCGAGTGGATCTGCCAGCGGATCGGAATGCTTGGTGAGCAACGGCTTACGGGTCAGTGTGAACCAGTCTCTGGACATTTTCGTCTCCATCGGTTGGAATAGCGCAGACGTAGTGCCGAGGCCGGCGTGGCTGTAGAGGCGCGCATGAAACGGGTCTTTCATGGCTGAAGCATGCGTCCATGCAATTTTGCGTCTATGGATCGTGCGCCGGCCGGATGGCATGGCTCGATTTTTCACGACGGAAATCCAGAATGAACACAGCCGCATGGGATGATCTGCAGCTTTTCTTTCACGTGGCTCTGCAGGGCGGGCTGAGCGGCGCTGCTTCGTGCACGGGCATGAGCGCGCCGACGATCGGCCGGCGCATGCTGGCGCTGGAGCGCACCACCGGCCGGACATTGTTCGTCCGCAGCCAGCAGGGCTACAGGCTCGCCCATGACGGTGAGATATTGCTGGAACATGTGCGGACCATGCAGCGGGCCGCCGACAGCATCGCGGATTGGCACAAGGACGCCTTTGCCCTGCCGATCGTCTCGATTGCCGCCGATGATTGGCTGGCGCCCTTCATCGCCGAGCATGCCATGGATATTCGTAGGTCCGACGATGCCTATCGGCTGTGCTGCCAATCGGTTCACACCGGCATCGACCTGACCTTCCGACGGGCCGATGTCGCAATTCTCGGGGAGCGGCCCGTCAACGGCAATTTTGCCGTTCGGCGCTCCGTCACCATGTCCTACGCCGTCTATCAGTCCGCCGCCTCACCGGTCACCGACGAGCGCTGGATCTCGATCGGCACGGAGCATTCGCACGCGCCGGCCGACAAATGGGTTTTTGAAAACCATGAGGGGCAGATTTTCRCCTGGACGACATCGCCTGAACTTCTGATCCGTCTGATCCAGGCCGGGGCGGGATGCGGGGTGCTGCCTGTTTTCGTCGGCGACGCGAAGCCTGGCCTGGTGCGACGTGGCGGGCTTATCGAAACACTCGATCACCCGCTGTTCATCGTCGCCAATGATGATGACCGGCACCGCGCCGAAGTGCGGCTGGTGATCGAAAGATTGGCCACTCTGTTGAAGGGCGAGGAGAAGCGATTGAGCGGCAGGTGATTGCTGCCTGCCTGCACTCTGAATGACAGCGATTGCTATTGGTCACTCGCTTGTGGCTGCATGCGGAGTGCCGCGCGTTTGACGGCGGCGGCTATGCGCTCCGAGAGTTCCGGATCAGTCACCGTGCGTGCAAGTGTGACGCCGCCCGACAATAGCGCCATGAGGGCCACGGCCTGGTCGAATTTTGCGGATTCGGTCTCGCCATCCAGGCCGGCGGATATTTCCGTGATAATGCCGAGAAGTTCGGTCTGATAGACGCTCCGCGTCTCGGCGTCGGCGCGCATGACGTCCGGGGAGAGGTTGGGCAGGGTGCAGCTCTCGCCAATCTCGCAGGTTCGCTTCGGTCCCAGATAGAATTCCACGAAGGTCCTTAGCCAGGTTTTCGTGTGCGCAACCTTGATCTCGGCAATGCCGGCGCGCAATTCCCCGAGCCCGGCGACAACAGCGGTGCGAAACGCCTCTCGCTTCGATTTGAAGTGACCGTAAAACGCACCATTGGTGACACCCGCCGCCTTGGTCAGGCCCTCGATGCCTGATCCGCCGTAACCTTCCCTGCGGAAAAGCCTGCCGGCGGCATCGATGATGCGCGTCCGTGTCTCCTGACTGTGTTCAGCGCTGTAGCGCATTGCTGTCCTCGCATTAGAGAGCGATCGCTCTTTTATTCTTGCATAGAGAGCGGTCGGTATGTATGAATAAAGAGCGATCACTATATAACGATTGCTCGTTCCAATTCAAACTGGAGATAGACGATGCCGATAACACTGACTGTGCCTGAAGGACTGCTGTCTTCCAAAGCCGAAGCGCAGGTTTTCGATGGGCTGACGCAAGCGCTGCTCGAGATCACCGAACTCAACGGCAACACGTTCATGGAGCCCAATGTCGTGGGCACGATCAACGTGCTGCCCCGACAACATGTGTTTGCCGGCGGGCGCGCAGCTGCCGCGGCGTTCATCGAACTGAAGCTGCCCTCCATTGCGCTTTCGACGGACGCGGTGAAACAAGCTTTCATCGAAAGAGCCACAGATATCGTGGAACACGCCGCGGAAGGCCGTGTCCGCCGGGATCATATCTGGACCAACATCGTCTATGCGGCCGATGGCTCCTGGGGAATAGGCGGCCGGGGCTTCACCAACGGAGAATTGGTCGCCGAGATCCAGAATGCGGCGCAATCCGCCTCGGCAGCCTGACACCGTCGTCAACCTTTCACACATTTGGGAAAGCGGAGAGTGGCCGCTTTCCCTGAGACGGGGCCTGAATGCTGCTTTCGAATTATCTGTTCTTCACCACAGACTGTGAACAGGCACTTGGCTTCTACACCGCATGCGGTTTGGGACGGGTGATGGTCCTGGTTCGATATGGTGAAATCGTGATGCCTCCTCCGGGCATGCAGGATAAGGTCATGCATGCCCGTTTCGAAGGACCGGGCATTCTGTTCCATGCATCGGATAATGCGGATGCGGAGCCGATGCGCGGTTCGGCCCATATGCTGATGACCGACAGCCGCGCTGAAACGGACCTGCTTTTCGATCGGCTTGCCGAACGCGGCACCGTGACGACGAAATTGGGCATTCAGCCCTGGGGTGATTATTACGGCAAGCTGACCGACAAGTTCGGCGTGCAATGGATGTTGAACTTCCACGCAGATGCGCCCTAATTCCGATGAATTTCACGAGGACCTTTCCCGATGTCGTGGAGGACACGGATGTCGGGAGATTGGTTCAAAGTGTTTCTGCTCGCGGCGCTGATGGCGCGTCCGGCCATGGCGGAGGATTTGCCGCAGGGCGTCGTATCCGTTTACTATGCTTTCCGGCTTGAGCAGAACCGGCTCATTACCGGTGAAAGCTTCTGCCACGTCGAAAGGGATTGTGAACTCAATTTCGATGTGGATCCGGTGGGGCTGACACTTCTGGTCGGGGCGCGGGATGCGGCGCCGGACTTGCGGATCGATTGTAGGGACGTGGCGCGGAAATGCCAGCTTCGCGAAAGTCAACCGCCGACGGATCTTCTCCGCGAAATGGGAGTACATGGCTTTCGCATCTTTGCAGTGAGCTATGACGATGGAGGATTTCTGGTCGAGCAGCGGCAGATCGGCACGGTCACTCTGCAGGTCCGCAAGCCGAAGCCGAACCCGGCGCGGGGTATTTGAGGCGGTAACGACGTCATCGCAATGCGTTAAGCCTGTCGTTTAACGCTCCCGTAACATCTCGCAACCGCAAATTTGTCTTTCCTCCCATCGTATGCTATATTCAAGGGCGTGAATACGTGCCGGCCGGGATGCGCATGAGGAGATGCGTTTCCAGGGCAAAGAAAAGAAGCACGATCAATAGGAGGAAAGTCATGATCGCGCAGAATATCGAGGTGCCGCCGACCGAGACTGCCAGTTATGATACCGACTACGACCGCCAGCGCGGCGGTGGTGGGTTCCTGAGTTTCATGCTGTTCCCGATGATCTCGATCGTCGCCATCGCCTACGCCGCCTTCGAACTGGTTCGCTGAGGCGCCGGATTTCCAACGATGCGACATCCGCGCGGGAACGCGCGGACTGCCTCGCGCGACGTATTGAAGACTTTGCAAACGCTTCCTTAATGTATATAAGCCGCCAATTCCCCGGCAATGCCGCCGGGGTCATGTTTTATCTCGTCACAAGGTGAGTACGATGGCACAGAATTGGAACCCGCAAAGCTGGAGGTCTAAGCCCATTCAGCAGGTTCCGGAGTATCCGGACATGGCTGCACTGCAGGCCACGGAAGCTCAGCTTGCCACCTATCCGCCACTGGTTTTTGCAGGCGAGGCGCGGCGTCTGAAGGCCTCGCTCGCCAAGGTAGCCAATGGAGAAAGCTTCCTCTTGCAGGGCGGCGACTGCGCCGAGAGCTTTGCCGAACATGGCGCTGACAATATCCGCGATTTCTTCCGCGCCTTCCTGCAGATGGCCGTGGTGCTGACCTTCGGCGCCCAGAAGCCGGTCGTCAAGGTCGGTCGCGTTGCCGGCCAGTTCGCCAAGCCGCGTTCGTCCGGCGTCGAGAAGCTGGGCGATGTGACACTGCCGAGCTACCGCGGCGATATCATCAACGGCATCGAATTCACCGAGGAAGCGCGTATTCCCAATCCGGAACGGCAGATCATGGCCTACCGCCAGTCCGCCGCGACGCTGAACCTGCTGCGCGCCTTCGCCATGGGCGGTTATGCCAATCTCGACAACGTTCACAAATGGATGCTCGGCTTTGTCAAGGACAGCCCGCAGGCCGACCGTTACAGGGCGTTGGCCGAGCGTATCGGCGAGACCATGGATTTCATGGCGGCGATCGGCATCACCTCGGAGAACAATCATGCCCTGCGCGAAACCGATTTCTTCACCAGCCACGAGGCGCTGCTGCTCGGCTACGAGCAGGCGTTGACCCGCGTCGATTCGACCTCCGGCGACTGGTACGCCACATCAGGCCACATGATCTGGATCGGCGACCGTACCCGCCAGGCCGACCATGCGCATGTCGAATATTGCCGCGGCATCAAGAATCCGATCGGGCTCAAATGCGGCCCTTCGCTGACCGCCGACGGCCTGCTCGAACTGATCGACATCCTCAATCCTCAGAACGAGGCCGGCAGGCTGACGCTGATCTGCCGCTTCGGCCATGACAAGGTTGCCGAGCACCTGCCGCGCCTGATCCGCGCCGTCGAGCGCGAAGGCCGCAAGGTGGTCTGGTCCTGCGATCCGATGCATGGCAACACGATCACGCTCAACAACTACAAGACCCGGCCGTTCGAGAGGATCCTGAGCGAGGTGGAAAACTTCTTTGCCATCCACCATTCGGAAGGCACGCATCCGGGCGGCATCCATATCGAGATGACCGGCAAGGACGTCACCGAATGCACCGGCGGCGCCCGCGCGCTGACGGCCGACGACCTGCAGGATCGCTATCACACCCATTGCGACCCGCGCCTCAATGCCGACCAGGCGCTGGAACTGGCCTTCCTGCTGGCCGAGAAGCTGAAGAGCGGTCGCGACGAGCGCAAGATCGCGGTCAACGGCTGATTAACTGATATCTTTGCCGACATCGGGCGCAGGTCTTACCTGCGCCTTTTTCTACATCTGAGTCATCGTGGCGACCTCGCCCCTGTCACGATTGTTGTTTTCGAGCGATCTTGCGGCTATTCTGTCGAGATTCCATGCCAACGGCATGAGGACGGATTGCATGCGGAAGGTCGTTGTGGCTTCAACCGGTCGTCTTTGCTTCGTCATCCCATTCTTTTCGCCGGCCGGTGCGCCTGTCCCGGTTTGGGCCGGCGCAACGCCGGGCGATATTTCAGCTTTTGTTTCGGATCGCGGCTGGTGTGATCATTTCCGTCGCGACGGAAACAATTCAGGCCGGCGGGCCGCGATCACCAAAAAGCTCGATCCGTGTTGTAAGGGAACCACTACGTGGCTGGCAGCGCTTAGGAAGCAACATGCGAGCCGATCATCGGCCGCGCAAATGCTCGAATCTGGGGACATGGTGGGATAGGTCGAATAGGAGGCGCAGATGGCAGGCGGTAGAACGGCGAATGCTGCGGGCTCGAAAGGGCCGACCGTGCCGCGGGATTCSCAATCTCAGCGGCGCTGCCTGGTGGTCGAAAAACCAGGCGAAWTTTGCCAACAGCACCGATATTGCAGACCTCAAGCAACCCTTCCGCAGCAATGTGCAGGACTTCGTGCAGGCCTTGGTCAAGGCCGGTGCGAGGGTGGAGGTGTTCGCCACACTGAGAAATCCCATCCGCACCTATCTGATGCGCTATAGCTGGGACGTTTCGCACCATCTCATCGCACCGTCGAAAGTGCCGCCCAAGGCCGGCTGCGCGATCAACTGGGATCACGGCAATGATGCCAAGTCGCGCGCGGCGGCTCAGGAAATGGCGTCGATGTTCCGCATCGTCTACGCGCCATCCGTCGCTTCTCACGATATCGAGGGGTTGGCGATCGACATGGATATTACCTGGACCGGATCAATTCCGATGACGGACAGGAACGGCATGTCCTTCATTCTCGGCGCGCCGCAATCGGGCGCCACCAATACGACGCTGCATGCCATTGGCGCCACCTACGGCGTCCACAAGCTGCTGTCGGATACGCTGCACTGGTCCGCAGATGGGCATTGAAAGCGGAAACGCAGAATGAAAAGGGCGCCCGTGGCGCCCTTTTCACATTCCGGTTTGTTGTTCAGAACAGGAAATCTGCTGCCGACAGATCGTGGATGTCGACATGCTTGAGCACGATCTCGTTGCCCTTGCCGGCATCGATCACCGTGTCATTGCCATCCTGCCAGATGCGGTGGTCGATGAGCATGTTGTCGAAGCTTGAGAGTGTGGAGACGCCGCTGAGGTCGAGCACGTCGTGATCGTCGCCCGTGGCATGGAAATCGGTCACCGTGTCGGCACCGAACTTGCCGGAGAAGACGAAGATGTCGGCATCGGCGCCGCCGGTCAGTTGGTCGTTGCCGGCGTCGCCGGTCAGTACGTCACCACCAGCGCCGCCCTTGAGCACGTCATCGCCGGCGCCGCCGTGGAATTCATTGTTGGCCTTGCCGCCGAGGATCTTGTCGTCGAAGGCCGTGCCGATGATCTGCTCGATGCCGGAGAGCGTATCGTGGTCGACACCGCCGCCCGATACGATACTGACACCGCCCTTCGGCGCGCTGATGATGAGGCCGACACCGGTGGCGGAATAATCAACCATGTCGTAGCCGGAGCCGCCATAATAGTGGTCGAAGCCGTTGCTGGCGACGAAATAGTCGTTTCCGCCATTGCCGCGGAAGGTGTTGTCGGAATYGTCGCCGGCGAAATAGTCGTCGCGACGGCCGCCGATCAGGTTTTCGATGTCGACGAGCACGTCACCGGGAGCGCCATTGCCATAGACGGTGGTCGGTGCGTCGTTGGCCAGCACGATGCTGAGTTCGCCGTCGTAGCTGCTATAGTCCATCGTGTCGCTGCCCTGGCCGCCGTCGATATGGTCCAGCCCGCCGCTGCTCAGGATCGTGTCATCGCCGTTCTTCGCGGTGATCACGTCGCCGAGATCGGTTCCGGAAAGCGTGTCGGCGTGGTTGGTACCAGTGATATTCGCCATCTGTCGTCTCCATCTTGTTGCATCGGTCCGTGGGATGGCGCGGAACATAGTCGAACTGTGCCCGTCTGAAAATCGGACGCTAGCCCTCCATGCATGTTTACTTCGGATTAACCATAACATCTAAGGTTGTCGTAAAATGCTATGTAAATTCGCCGCCGAAGTTCTCCCGATCATCGGGAGATGGAGCAGGTGACGGTGGTTCAAGGAAATTCAATGCCAGCATCAGGCCTATTCGTTTGACCCCGCGGCAAAGACGGAAAAATCTGGCTTCATCGAGATGGGAGAAGCCAATGACAGACATTCACACCGGGTCCTGCCTTTGCGGCGCCGTGACCTTCACGGTCAGCGGGAAGTTCAAGGACATGACATTCTGCCACTGTGGCCAGTGCCGGCGGCAGACCGGCCTTTATTATGCCTCGGCCAATGCCATGGTGAGTGATGTGACAATCACCGGTGAGGACAATATCACCTGGTATCATTCCAGCGATACAGGACGGCGAGGCTTCTGCCGCCATTGCGGGTCGGCGCTGTTCTGGAAGGGCGTCGGGCGCGACGAAATCTCGATCATGGCCGGCTCGCTCGACCAGCCGACCGGCCTCGCCGCCGGCTACCATATCTATTGCGCCGACAAGGGCGATTTCTACGAGATCAACGACGGCCTGCCGCAATATGCGCAGGACGGGCCAACAATCAGCGGCGGATGAGCTGTTTCACGGCGCTGGTGTTTCGCCCCTGAGCTTGGTGACGTCGGCGCAGAGGCCTTCAAGCCGGTCCCGCAACGCCTTGATTTCCGTGAGCACCTGCAGGTCGATCTTGTGATGCAGGCCGAGAACCTCGATCTCGGCCTTGAGGTTGATCTCATAATCCTTGGCTGCCATGAACCGGTCGCGCTCGGCCTGGCGGTTCTGGCTCATCATGATGATCGGCGCCTGGATGGCGGCGAGCATGGAAAGTATCAGATTGAGGAAGATGAACGGGTAGGGGTCGAAGGCGCGGGTCATCAGCACGATGGTATTGACCGCGACCCAGAACAGCAGAAACAATCCGAACCCCATGATGAAGCCCCACGATCCGCCGACGCGGGCGATGGAGTCGGCGAGCCGTTCGCCGAAGCTGGAGTTGGCGAGGAAATCCTCGCTGGCATTGCTGGCGAGCACCTTGCGTTCGCGCGTCAGCTTCAGCACCCGTTTTTCCGAAGGGCTGAGCTCGTCGGCCGTCTTGCCGAAAAACTTCTTTTCAATATCCGCAAACATCCGTTTCTCTCCGCGTGGCTGCCTGATTGTTCCGGCATTCGGGCATATAGCACAATGATCTTCCAGCTGGATTGCATTTCTCGCGCATCGGATCAGCCGCAATGGACAGATCGTCGCGCGCCGCATAATTTGATGGTCGGAGGACAGGCTCATGACCGATACGCTTCGCATCGCAGTCGCCCAACTCGACCCAACCGTCGGTGATGTCGCCGGCAACCTGGCGAAAGCGCGTCAGGCGCTGGCTGAGACCGGAGAACAGGGCGCCGACATCCTGCTGATGACCGAATTGTTTATGTCCGGCTACCAACCGGAAGACCTCGTGCTCAAGCCGGCCTTTCTGAAAGCCTGCCTGAAGGCGGTCGAGACGCTGGCGCATGAGACCACGGAGGAGGGGCCGGCCGTGGTCATCGGCTTTCCGAGGCAGAGCGATTCCGGCTGTCACAACGCGGTGGCCTTCCTGCATGGCGGGCGGATTGTGGCGATCCGCGACAAGGTCGACCTGCCGAATTATGGCGAATTCGACGAAAAGAGGGTTTTTATGCCAGGACCGCTGCCGGATGTGGTCGAGTTCCGCGGCGTGAAACTCGGCCTGCCGATCTGCGAGGATATCTGGGGCGATCTCGGTATTTGCGAAGCGCTCGCGGCGAAGGGCGCCGAGATCTTCCTGCATCCGAACGGCTCGCCTTTCTTTCGTGCCAAGACCGGCGTTCGCTACGACGTCGTGCTCCGCCAGGTGGGGTTGACCGGGATGCCGCTCGTTTATGCCAACCAGATCGGTGGCCAGAACGAGATCGTCTTCGATGGCGCCAGCTTCGGCTACAATGGCGACGGCGGTCTCGCTTTCCAGATGCCGCAATTCGAGGAAGCGGTGGTCACCACAACCTGGACGCGCCAGGAGGGCCGGTGGCGCTGTGAAGGGCCTTATGCCGCCTTGCCGACGGAAGAGGAGGCGGACTATCTCGCCGCCATGACGGGCCTGCGCGACTATGTCAACAAGAACGGCTTCAAGTCCGTGGTGCTGGGGCTTTCCGGCGGCATCGACTCGGCGCTTTGTGCGGCACTGGCGGTGGATGCGCTGGGCGCCGAGCGGGTGCGTACGGTGATGATGCCCTATCGCTACACGTCCGAACAGTCGCTTGCGGATGCGGAGGCCTGCGCTGAGGCTCTGGGTGTTCAATATGACGTCGTCGACATCGAGGAGCCGGTCGCAGGCTTTTCCTCGGCGCTGTCCGATCTGTTCGAAGGCACGGAGGAGGGCATCACCGAGGAGAACCTGCAGAGCCGCACACGCGGCACGATCCTGATGGCCATTTCCAACAAGTTCGGCGCCATGGTGGTCACCACCGGCAACAAGTCGGAAATGTCGGTCGGCTATGCGACGCTCTATGGCGACATGAATGGCGGCTTCAACCCGATCAAAGACCTTTACAAGATGCAGGTCTATGCCGTGTCGCGCTGGCGCAATGCGCATCTGCCGCCCGGCCGACTGGGACCGGCGGGCGAAGTGATCCCGGCCGCGATCATCGCCAAGGCGCCATCCGCAGAACTCCGGCCCGACCAGACCGACCAGGATTCGCTACCGCCTTATTCGGTGCTCGACGATATCCTCGAATGCCTGATCGAGGAGGAGATGGGCACGGATGAGATCATCGCCCGCGGCCATGATCCGGCGACGGTGCATCGCATCGAGCATCTGCTCTACATGGCCGAATACAAGCGGCGGCAATCGGCGCCGGGCGTGAAGATCACGCGCAAGAATTTTGGTCGCGATCGGCGGTACCCGATCACCAATCGCTTCCGCGATCGCAGTTGAGGGGGCGAAATCGGTGAAGCCGGGCTGCAAATGGCGCCTTTCTGCGCTTCCAGTGCTCACGTACTTGAGTACGCTCCGCTCCGGTTCTCGAAAAGCACCATTTTCGCCGCGGCTTGACCGATTTCATCACCGTCGGCGCGTGGATGGGCAGATTTCTAGCTCCGAAATCCTTGAAAAAACCAGGGTCATAACTTGACACATAAAGTCAACTTCTGCATGGTCCGGCTCATTAACAGGGCGTTCGATGCCCTGCAAGGCCGAAAGCCAGCCGCCAGACTTCCCGGGGCAAGCCATCAGGGCCGGATGGATTTGGCGGGGGTATGCCGTGGGTGTTGGAAGGCGTTGGCTTGCCGTTTTGCTGGCGGGCGTCGCATTGAATGTTGTCGTGCCGCATCAAGGCGCCTGGGCGCAGTCGGACGATGGCGATGTCATCACGCTCGACAACGATTCGAGCAATTCTCAGGACAAGAGCCGTGACGCGGCCAGCGACGACGAAGGCACCGACAGCAATGGCGCCACGAAGCTCAAGCGTCTGATTATCGGCGGCGACAAAGGCAGTGATTCCGATATCACCAATACGCCGGCGCCGGTCTCGACCATTTCGGCGGAGAATTTCCAGGAGCGTTTTGCCAGCGATACCAATGCCGCGGTCCGCTCGACACCCGGCGCCTATACCCGTCAGCAGACCGAAAATCCCGGCATCATCGTCAACATCCGCGGCATGCAGGGCATGAACCGCGTCAATACCATGATCGACGGGGTGCCGCAGACATTTCGCAACCTGTCCGGCCATGGCGGCACGTTCGACAACATGGCCTTCGTCGATCCGAACCTGCTCGTCGGCGTTGATATCACGCGTGGCGCGGTGGCTGGCAATGATGGGCTCGGGACGCTGTCAGGCGCGGCCAATCTCAGGACGGTCGGCATCGACGACGTGCTGTTTCCCGGCAAGGATTATGGTGGGCTGCAGACCATCCAGCTCGGCACCAACGGCAAATATTTTTCGCGCACGACGGCGGCCGGCTGGAAACACGACTTTGCCACGGTCGGCGGTGTCTCGATCATGGGCGCCTTCAGCGGCAGCAATTTCGGCAATTTCAGGAATGGCGACGACATCGAATATCCCTACAATGCCAGCCAGCAGTCGAAATCCGGGCTCGTCAAGTTGGGCCTGACGCCGGATGACACTCAATCGCTGCTGCTTGGCGGCGTCTGGTATGACAACGCCTTCGACGTCCAGAGCGCCGGCTATAACTGGCAGATCCACAATCAGACCTACACTGCCAAATATGCCTACCAGCCCGGCGACAAGATTGTTGATCTGAAGATCAACGTCTATGCCAATATCACTGACGTCAACCTAGCCGGCACCGGTGGTGCGTTCGATGGCCGTAGCGGTACCGATACCGGGCTTGGGCTCGATATCAGCAATACCAGCACCTGGGACATCAACGACGCCACCAGCGTCAAGTTCGACTATGGTGCCGCGATCAATTCCGATGCCTACAAGGCCAATGACGCGCGTGGCGCCAATCCCGATGGAACCCTGATCAAGAGTGGTGGCTTCCTCGACGCGACGATGACACGCGGCATTTTGGGGCTGACCACAGGCATCCGCTACGATTATTGGAACTTGAATGGCGTCACCAGCTATCCGGAGCTGGGAGACGATGGCTGCCCGGCGGACCATGTCGGCAACTGCACCGGGCCATCGCTCGCCCGCGACGGCGGCAACTGGAATCCGAAGATCGGCGTCACGGTGACGCCAAAGGACTGGCTGCAGTTCTACGCTACCTATGCTTATACGATGCGGCCGCCGACGGCCTCGGAGATGTTCTATCCCGGCGGGCATAATTTCGACGGCACCGGCGACCCGATCCAGAACAATCTCGATCTCGTGCCAGAGCGGCAGAAGGGCCTGGACATCGGCGTCAACCTGCGCGGCGACGATCTCATCAGGCCCGGCGATACCGCTTATGCCAAGATCGGCTATTTCCGCAACCGGATTTCCAACTACATCACCTACGCCTCCACCACCGACGATCCTGATGTGGTGAAATGGGTCAACCTGCCGGGTGTCACCACCATGGACGGCGTCGAATTCCAGGGTGGTTATGACATGGGGATTGCCTATGCCAACCTGTCGTTCACGGTCGCCAATACCAAGCAGCCGCTCGGCGAAGCTGCCGGGATCGGCAGCGATGTCGGCACGTTGCCGGACGATTTCGCCACGCTCGATGTCGGCAGGCGTTTCTTTGACCAGAAGCTCACGCTTGGTGGCCGCGTCAACTATACCGGCGACAGCATCCAGGCGCTGCTCACTGAGAAGGATACGTTCAAACGCCCGGCTTTCACGCTGTTCGATCTCTACGGCTCCTGGAAGATCACTGATAATTTCCGCGCCTTCTTCAGCGTTGAGAACGTGTTCAACAAGAGCTACTGGAATCCCAATACCGGCTCGAGTGATGTCTTCACCGACATCACCAATGGCCGTGGCCGGACATTCATGGTCGGCGCCACGGCGCGGTTCTGAGACAGGTATCCGTGCTTGACAAGACTGTGGAATGCTCCCGTTATTCCAAGCTGATAATGGGAGCTTCGGCATGGATCACGACGATATTCAGGATCTCTTCCGCTCGGTCGGACCGGTGACGATCAAGCGCATGTTCGGCGGCAAGGGCGTCTATCTCGACGGCATGATCATTGCCTGCGAGTTGCGAGACGAAATGATGCTGAAGGGCGACAAAGAGGCCGCGCCGCTCTACGAGGCGGCGGGGTCGAAGCAGTGGACCTACACGCACAACAAGACCAACAAGCCGGTCGCCATGCCCTATTGGCCGATCCCGTCGGAGGCATTCGACGATCCGGACGAGGCGGCGAAATGGGTGCGGATTGCGGTAGAGGCGGCGCGGCGGAGCGCCAAGTAGACGAGTGCCAGAGCCAAACCATGGCTTTTCCAAGACAGGTCAAGTGAATCATAATTCACCCGCCGTCCACCGTCCGGACATGTATGGCGGCTCATGATCGGGCTGTTTTCGATCAGCGAAGACGAACCGAAATTCATGAAAGGAACGACCATGTTTCGTTCGAGAACTGCCATTGCCGCTGCTCTGATCGCCGTCACCGCCGCCGGAACTACGCTGTCCACCGCCACCGAGGCCGATGCACATCCGCTGTTGCTTATCGGCCTTGCTGCCGGTGCCGTCGGCGTTCTGGTCGGCACTGCCATCGCGCATGAGGAGCGGCCTGTCGTCGTCGAACGTGGCCCGGCCGACCATTGCGTCATGCAACAGCATGTCAACCGCTGGGGCAGGGTGCGTGATGTGGAAGTGTGCCCCTGACGGCTGATGGTTTTGAATGTCGCGGTGCGCCGAGAGCCTTCGGCTTTCTGCGCACTGTTCGCCCGAAATGAATGCTTATTTGCCGGCTTGCGTCTTTATACGCGCAACCGCATCCAGCGCGAATCTCGACGTCGGCTGTGGCAGGTGGTCAAAGTCGAACCAGCCGAATTCCGGTAGCTTTTCCGGCTCCACCACGCGTGGTTCCCCGGCAAAGTCGCGGGTCGCATAGATCAGCGATACCCAGTGCTGGCCTTCGTCCTTGAAAATCTGTTCCGAATGGCAGAGGAATTCGACAGTGCCGATCGAAAGCCCGGTCTCTTCCTCTGCCTCGCGGCGGGCAGCTTCATCGGAGCGTTCAAGATGGTCGATCTTGCCGCCGACAATGTTCCAGTGACCGGCCTCAGGCGGGCGCGTGCGCCTGTATAAAAGCAATTTGCCATCCCTAAGGATGGCAAGGCCTGCTCCGACACCCGGGAAATTGCGTCCGGGCACGGCTTACTTGATGGCGGCGCTGGTCAGCATGAAGGCCGGCACGTCATCGCCAAAGCCGATCGGGGTCGGGCCATCGTCATGATCGTGGTAACGGCGGCGGCGGTTGTCGTCATTGGCAGGATAAGGCCGCGGTGGTGCGCGGTCCGGACGTGGCGCATCCTTTTTCACGGCATTGCTATCCTTGGCCATATGTTTCTCCGGTCTCTTGGAATCAATATCGATAACTGCGCCACCATCGTTGCTTTTGGTGTCACTTTTATGAAATGCGGTGTCCTTGCCGTCCTTCCTGCCATGGCTCGAACGGCTGCGGTCACTGTCCCGACCCTTGCCGTGCTGGCTGGAGGAATGGCTCTTGCTGCTGCTCGCTTCGCTCGGTGGCAGCGCCGAAAGATCGCCCTTGTGCCATTCGACCTTCTCGCCGATCAGCTTTTCGATCGCATCGAGATGGCGATTGTCACGCTTGGTGACCAGCATGAACGCAGCGCCCGAGCGGCCGGCACGGCCCGTGCGGCCGATGCGGTGGACATAATCTTCCGCATGGATCGGCACGTCGAAATTGAAGACATGGCTGACATCGGGGATATCGAGGCCGCGGGCGGCGACGTCGGAGGCGACGAGCAGCTTGATGTTACCGTCGCGGAAACTCTGCAGCATGTTCGTGCGCGAGCGCTGGTCCATGTCGCCATGCAGGGCGCCGACCGAGAAGCCATGGCGTTCCAGCGAGCGGAACAGGTCGGCCACGTCCTTTTTGCGATTGCAGAAGATGATCGCATTCTTGATCTCGGCTTCGACTTCGCGGATGGCATCGCGCAGCGTGGCGCGCTTTTCCCAATCCTGGCCGTTGGAGGCGAGCAGGCGCTGGATGACGGTCTTGGCGGTCGAAGCCGGCGCTGAGACTTCGATGCGTTCCGGATTCTGCAGGAAGGCATCGGCCAGCTTCTGGATCTCCGGCGGCATGGTGGCYGAGAAGAACAGCGTCTGGCGGTGAAAGGGGATCATTTTGACGATCCGCTCGATATCGGGGATGAAGCCCATGTCGAGCATGCGGTCGGCTTCGTCGATGACGAGGATTTCGACGCCGGTCATCAGGAGCTTGCCACGCTCGCAATGGTCGAGCAGGCGGCCGGGTGTGGCGATCAGGACATCGGCGCCGCGTTCGAGTTTGCGGTCCTGGTCGTCGAACGAGACGCCGCCGATTAGCAAGGCGACGTTGAGCTTATGATTCTTGCCGTATTTCTCGAAATTCTCCGCCACCTGGGCGGCGAGTTCGCGGGTCGGCTCGAGGATCAGTGTCCGCGGCATTCTGGCGCGTGCGCGGCCTTTTTCTAGAAGCGTCAGCATCGGCAGGACGAAGGAGGCAGTCTTGCCCGTGCCCGTCTGGGCAATGCCAAGGATGTCGCGCCGCGTCAGCGCAGGGGGAATCGCGCCGGCCTGGATGGGAGTGGGTATCGTATATCCGGCGTCTGTAACAGCGGAGAGGACTTTTTGGCTAAGGCCAAGGTCTTGAAAGCTGGTCAAAGGAAAGAATTTTCCGTTCGTTTTCGGGTCTGTCAGAAGATTCGTGGCGCGCATGGCGCTGAGGTTGCGCTGCACATAATCGTTAATATGTGTAAAGTCAAGGAAATCACCGGATTGGGATGAACAGACTTAATTTTCAGCCACGGTGTCTTCCAATAAGCACAGTTGCAGAGCAGCCGTTTGTTAGCCGGATGGAATTTGTCGGTCCGATGAACAGTGGCCGGTTGTGTTTCATCCATCGCCGATCGTCGTTGACATCGAATCTCCGGACGGGCAAGCGTTGGGTGCGGCGAGGCCGTTGGCGCCGAAGCGCGTCGCGTGAATCAGATCTCGCGACACGCTTTCGCGAGGCATGCTCTGAGGCGAGAGAACCGATGAAGCAGATACCCGATACCAATCTTGTCTTCGTGCATATCACGAAAACCGGCGGGATGAGCATCACGCGCTATCTCGGGCTGCAGCACAAATCGACCGATCATTTCGTCGCCAAGGACGAGCGGCACCTGCTGGGGCCGGATTATGTACGGTTCTGTGCGGTGCGCGATCCTATTCCGCGCTTCGTCTCGGCCTATAAATATTCGGTGCACATGGCCAGAGGCGGTCGGTTCATGCGCCCGGTAAGGGATTTCATCATCGAGCGCGGGCTGGGCGACGATATCAATCATTTTGTGCGGGAATGCCAGAAGGCAGATTTTCCACTGACCGAGGAACTGCATTTCCGGCCGCAGATCTGGTGGCTGAAACGGGCGAAGCCGCAGATCGTGATGCGGCTCGAATCGATCGAGACCGATATTCACATCGTCGACCGGCTGATGGGCCGCGAGCCGCAGGATTTCCCGCATGTCAATGAAATGGCGGGTGCCTCGTTCGACGGCGTCAACTTCGAGCCGGACGACAAGACGCTTGCCTTCTGCCGCAATCTTTATCGCGAAGATGTCAACCTGCTCGGCTACAGGAAGCGCAAGGGTGAGGCAGGCGCAGACGAGACCGACGACTGAGAATGCTTGGTCCTATTCGATATAGGTATTGAGCTTCATCCCGGCATTCAGGAACCGCAGCGGGTCGACCGCCTGGTTGTTGCGGCGCACCTCGTAGTGCAGGTGCGGGCCGGTGGAGCGACCGGTGGAGCCGGAGAGCGCGATCAGGTCGCCTTCCTTGACCTTCACGCCCTTCTTGACCAGAATTTTCGACAGATGCCCGTAGCGGGTCGAGATGCCGTTGCCGTGATCGATCTCGACGAGATTGCCATAGCCATTGGCCGGACCGGCATAGATGACGGTGCCATCGCCGGTCGTGTGGACCTCGGTGCCCGGCGCTTCACGGAAATCGATACCGGGATGCATGGCGAGCTTGCCGAAGAAGGGATCGATGCGATTGCCGAACAGCGAGGTGATCTGGCGTCCGGGCGCCGGATTGGCGAAGGGCAGTTTGCGGGCGAAAGTCTTAACGCGTTCGAGCTGGTCGAGTGCCAGGTCGAGGCTGGAAAGAGAGTTCTCGAATTCATCGGCGGTTTCCGGCGCGACATAGGGGCCGCCGACGGCGCTGTCGTCGTCTGGTTGAGCGGCGGCCAGGTCCTTGGCGTCAGGCACCTTGAAGCCGGTGTTCTGCAGGATTTCCTCAATATTCTGGGTGCGCTCGGAGGCGTTGGCGGTCAGCGTCTGGATATGTGAGAGCTGCTTTTGCTCGATATCCTTCAGCGAATAGGTGACTTTGGTGAAGAGTTTGTCAGCATGGTCGGCGACATCGCCATTGTCGTCGGCAAAGGCGAGCGCGCGGGTCTTCATGCCGCCATTGTCGGGTGTGTGGCTGGCCAGGAGACTCTTGAACGACTCGAGCGGGCTCGCCTCGCTATGCTCGCTGTCCATGTCGGTATCCGTGGCGGATTTGCTGGTATCGGGGGTGCCGATGTCTAGGCCCGAATCCTCGGCCCGCTGCAGCACGTCGCCCATCTTGCCCTGCCGTGAGGTCAGCGCCATCTGCTGTTCGAGCAGCTTTTCCACCTTGTCCTCGACCACCTGCTGGTCGAGCAACTGCCGCGAAGTGATGCGGTCGACCTGGGCGCGCAGGGCGGCGATGCGGTCCTCGTAATCGTGCTGCATGCGCGCCTGGCGCGCCATGGAGGCACCAATCAGGTCGTCGCGCAGGACGAGATAGGCGGTGGCGCTCAGATAGACGATGGTGAAGATGCCGAAGGCAGAGACGCCGAGGGCGGCCATCCAGGGGCGGACGGTCATATGCCGGACCTTGTCGCCGCTGGCAAGAATCAGAAGGTGGTTTTCCTTCTTCTTGCCGAACACCCTGTTCTGCCCGTCTGACACTTGCACACCCTCCGCGCCATCATTGCGAAACTACGGAGCGGATCTGCATTTCCGCTTGCGAATGATTACAGACCATTAAGGTTAACAAACGGTTTAATATCTGATTTTGCTTGCATAAATTCAAGCATTCGAGACTGATGAGAGCGCCCGGTAGAAGCCCGGCGTGAGACCGGCTTCGGCACGGGCGAGGTCGTTGAACGGCGCCTTCAGCCCGCCGCGGAAATTGGCCCGTACCAAAGCCTGGAAGGCGGCTGCCGGGTCCTTCCTCTCGCGGGCGCAAAGGAATCGAAACCATTTGGCCCCGACGGCGACATGACCCTTCTCGTCGGCGTAGATGACATCGAAGATCGCCGCACTCGCTTCGTCGCCGAGTTCGCGCAGATTGTCGCGCATCGAGGGCGTCACATCGAGGCCTCGGGCTTCGAGGATAAGCGGCACGACCGCGAGGCGCGCGGTCAGGTCGTTGCGGGTGTGGTGCGCGGCTTCCCAAAGGCCGTCATGGGCGGGCAGGTTGCCATAATCCGCGTCGAGCTCGCGCAGGCGCTGCCGTACCATGCCAAAGTGCTTCGCCTCCTCGAAGGCCACCTGCATCCAGCCGTCGAAGAACGAGCGCGGCACCGGCTGGTCGGCGAAGCGAGCAACGATGTCGAGCGCCAGGTCGACGGCGTTAAGTTCGATATGGCAGATGGCGTGCAAAAGCGCGATGCGGCCGGACTTGGTGTGCAGCGAGCGCTTCTTCGTCTTGCCGGGCGAGATCAGTTCCGGTCTTTCCGGCCGACCGGGCCGGAGCGGCGGCTCGGGGTCGAGCGGTGAGCGCAGCGACAGCACGCGTTCGTTCCAGAGCCGATGCGTCTCGCGCGTCAGCGCCACCTTGCGGTCGAGATCGGCGACGGAGATCGCCGCGATCGCGCCGGCGCGCAGGGTGGTTACGGTCAATTCGGCTGTCATCTCAATCGCTTATCGGTTCCGGTTGGCACATTGATTCATTTCAGGCGAGCGTCTTGGCGGCCGCAAGCACTTCCTCGGCATGGGCCTTGACCTTCACCTTATGCCAGACCGCGGCGATCCTGCCGTCCCGGCCGATCAGATAAGTGGTGCGCTCGACGCCCATATATTTGCGGCCATACATCTGCTTTTCCACCCAGAGGCCGTAGGTCTCGATCACCTTGCGATCCTCGTCGGCGGCGAGGATGATGCGCAGGTCGTATTTTCTACAGAAATTGTCATGCTTGCGGGCACTGTCTGGCGAAATGCCGACGATGATCGCATCCGCCGCCTCGAATTCCGCTGCGAGCGCAGAGAAATCCTGGGCTTCGAGCGTACAGGCCTCGGTATTGTCCTTGGGATAAAAATAGAGCACCACTTTTTTGCCAGAAAGTCCGGTAAGGGAGACCGCCCCGCCGCCATTGGTCGGCAGGTTGAAATCGGGGGCTTGATCGGTAACGGCCAGTTCGGTCATGTTGCGTTCAGGTACTTTCTGCACGTATGGATCGGCCGACGGGAATCAGTTTCGGCCATGAAAATCGCATCCTTATAGGGTAGGTTGCGGTAAACGAAAAAGGCACCGCTTCTTGAAACATGTCCGCGGCGAAAAAGTCGTCTTCGACAAGGGTGACTATCGTCATCTCGACGCGATGCCGTCGGCATGGCACGAGAATGCGAAAGTGCTCGGCGTGCCGCGTGGCCCGGGCTGGACGCGGCGTTGCATCAAGGGCGTGCTCATCCTGGTGATGCTGGTGGTCATTGCCATCGGCTCCCTGTTCATCGCACTGGAGCAGGGATATCTCGACTCGACCCTGACCGCGCGGGCCGAAGCCTCGCTCTCTGCGGCACTGGGTGAGGATTTCAAGCCTCAGGTCGGCGCCGTGCGGCTGAGGTTTTCCGACAATTGGTTGCTGGCCGTTGCCGCCGTCGACGTCAAGATCACGCATGTGAAGACGGGAATCGTGGCGCTGAAGACCGATTCGATCGCCGCCGTGCTCGATCCGATGCCACTTTTGAGTGGGCGCATGGAACTTGCGCGGCTCGAAATCGGCCGCGCCGAGGGTGACCTGCGCTTCCTGCCGCGGCGGCCGATCGACTGGGCTTCCATGCGGATCGACCGCATTCCCGGCCTGCTCGCCGAACTTTATCCCGGTCTCGACAAAGGCGTCGAAGCGCTACGCAACGCCCGGACGGAGGAGATCGTCGCCAAGAACGTATCCCTCACGCTCCCTGAGCCGACGAAACTCGGTGACCGGATCGATCTCGGCGATTTCGTTTTTTCGCATCTGGCGCGCGGCAGCTATCAGCTGACGACCTCGATCCGCTACGGCAAACTCACGCCGAAACTGTCCGTCGCACTCGACACCGCTGACGGCAAGGTGCAGGCCGTCAACGCGGACCTCTCCGGCCTCGACTCCGCGCCGTTGCTGCTGAAATATGACAAGACCACGGGCCTGCCCCGCCAAGGGATCAATGCGCCGCTGACTGTCCTGTTGAGCGCCAGCCGCGATCGCGAACTGGCGCTGAGGCTTTCGGCCGGCGAGGGCATGTTCTATTCCGACGGCGACGATCAGCCGCTGAAATCTCTCAATCTGCTGCTCTCCTATGATTTCAAGGGTAGCAAGATCGAGCTGACGGATGGATTGATCGACATGGGCGAAGCGGTGATGCCGCTGGAAGGTTCGGCTGTCGATCTCGACAAGGTGACGCCGGGCAAGCCGCCGGGTTTCGCGCTGTCGCTCAATGTCAATGATGGCGTATCGGATGTTCCGGCCGCACATGAAAAGCCGGAACATTTCAATTTCAGCGCCCAAGGTTACGTCCTGCCGCTTACGGCCGATCTCTTCCTTGATGCGATGAGCCTGTCGACCGATTCCGGCACGCTGTCCGGCTCTGCGCATACGCAGTTCGTGCCGCCGACGCCGGCACTGGCGATCAAGGCGCATTCCGACACGATCTCGGTGGCCAGCGTCAAGCAGCTCTGGCCCTATTGGATCGCCAAGAAACAGCGTGCCTGGGTTCTCGACAATCTGACGAACGGAACCGTCAAGAATGCCGAGATCGACATCAACCTGGCGGCGGGCCGTATCCCCGATCACCCCGGGCCGTTGATTTTCCAAAAGGGCGAATTGCGCATCGGCTTCGATGCGGAGGACACCTCGATCCGGTTTTCCAACACCATGCCGGCGTCGCGCAAGACGGATGGACATTTCCTGATTGAGGATCGGGACGTCAAAATCGACGTCAAGGATGGCGAGATCGCTCTGCCATCCGGCAAGGTCGTCAAAGGCGGCGGCGGCATTTTCGAGATCGCAGATACGGCTCAAAAGCCGTTGATGGCGACGCTTGGCAACCTGATCGTTTCCGGCAACGCTTCGGCGCTTGCCGAGCTATCCGCCTATAAGCCCATCGACGCGATGTCGCGCATGCCCTTTGCCGCCAAGGATATTTCCGGAACGGCCGAGGCCAATCTCAACGTCACCTTCGGTCTGGAGAAGGAGCAGAGGCCGCCGCCGCCGGCGTTCGACGTCACCGTCGATCTCAACAAGGTCGGCCTGCTCAAGACGATCGAGAATCGCAAGGTGACCAATGTCGATGCGACGTTGACGGTCGATCCGCAATCTGCGGTGCTGAAGGGCAAGGCCGAAATCAACGGCATAGGCGTCGACGTGTCGATGACCGAGCCTGTCGTAAAGGACAGCGATGTCGTGCGGCAGTGGCTGATCGAGGGCAATGTCAGCCGCGATGAGATCGCCAAGGTGGCTCCCTCGCTTGCATCTTACGTGTCCGGCGATGTGGGCGTGCGGATGGAAAAGGCCGGTGATGAAGGCCAGAAGGCAAAGATAGACCTGACGTCGGCCAGCCTGTCGATCCCGATCATCGGTTGGCGCAAGGGGCCGGGAATACCGGCGACCGCGGAGTTCACGCTGATCGAGCGTGACGGGCAGACCGATATCCGTGATCTTGAGTTCAATGGCGACGGTTTTGGCGCCAAGGGCAGTTTGACGGTGGACAAACGCGGCCTGGTGTCAGCGAAATTCTCTCGGGTGAAGCTTGCCAATTCCGACAGCTTTGCACTCAACCTGACGCGTAAATCCGGCGGGCTGTCGATCGAAGTCAGCGGGCAGTCGATCGATCTCAGGCCATTTCTCGACAAGATAAAATCGCCGGATTCGGCGACATCCACCTCGACCGACAGTGATTCGAAGACGACGACCACGATCGTCGCCACCATCGGCAAGGCAACCGGCTACAACCAGGAGAGCCTGTCGTCAGTCATCCTCAAGCTCTCGACTGCCAAAGGCAAGGTGCAGACGCTGAACTTCAGCGGCGTCACCCGATCCGGACAGGCCGTGGTCGTCAAACGCGACGAGTCCGCCGGTTCGATCGATATTACTGCGGGCGATGCCGGCGCGGTGGCGCGTTTCACGGATTTGTACCACAACATGGATGGCGGGTTGCTCAATCTCAGCCTGCGCCGTAGCAGCGCCACCTCCTGGCAGGGTTCGATCGATATTCATAATTTCGAGCTCATCAACGAGCAGCGGCTGAAGTCGATCGTGTCGGCACGGACCGGCTCCGACGGCCGCAGCCTTTCGGATGCGGTGAACACCGATATCGATACGAGCACGCAGAAATTTCGCCGCGGTTTTGCCCGCGTCCTGCTGGACGGCAAGATCGTCAAGGTCGACAATGGCATCGTCCGCGGCGATCAGGTCGGCGCCACTTTCCAGGGCACGGTCCGCGATGCAAGGGGACGCACCGACATGACCGGCACCTTCATGCCTGCCTATGGGCTCAACAGCCTGTTCGGCCAATTGCCGCTGATCGGCAATATCCTCGGCAATGGCCGCGACCGGGGACTGCTCGGCATCACCTTCAAGCTCGAAGGGCCGTTCGACCATCCGAAGCTGACGGTCAACCCGTTGTCGCTGATCGCGCCGGGGGTGTTTCGCAATATCTTCGAGTTTCAGTGACGGGTAGGTCTCTCCACCCGCCAAGCAGCTTACGCTGCTTTCACCAGCACATGCTTCTTCTTGCCGAGCGACAGCTTGATCACCTGGTCGGCGGTAAGATCGCCGCTGCCGATCACACGCTTCTCGTCGCTGACCGGCTGATCGTTGATCCGCACCGCGCCGCCCTGGACATGCCGGCGGGCTTCACCGTTCGACGCAGCCAGGCCGGCCTTGACGAACAGCGCCAGCAGGCCGATGCCGGCATCGAGTTCGCTGGCAGCCACTTCCACCGTCGGCAGGTTGCTGTCGAGCGCGCCTTCCTCGAACACTTTGCGTGCCGTCTCGGCAGCCTGTTCGGCCGCGGCGCGGCCATGCAGCATCGCCGTGACTTCGGTGGCGAGGATCTTCTTCACCTCGTTGAGCTCCGAGCCGCCGAGCGCCGAAAGCCTGATGATTTCATCCATCGGCAGCGACGTGTAGAGCTTTAGGAAGCGGCTGACATCGGCGTCTTCGGTGTTGCGCCAGTATTGCCAGAAGTCATAGGCCGAGAGCATGTCCGGGTTCAGCCAGATGGCACCGGTCGCCGACTTGCCCATCTTGGCGCCGGAAGACGTGGTCAGCAGCGGCGAGGTCAGCGCGAAGAGCTGCTTCGTCCCCATGCGGTGGCCGAGATCGATGCCGTTGACGATGTTGCCCCACTGATCCGAGCCACCCATCTGCAGACGGCAATCGTAGCGCTTGGCGAGTTCGACGAAATCGTAGGCCTGCAGGATCATGTAGTTGAATTCGAGGAAGCTGAGCGACTGCTCCCGATCGAGCCGCGTCTTGACGCTGTCGAAGGACAGCATGCGGTTGACCGAGAAGTAGCGGCCGACATCGCGCAGGAATTCGAGGTAATTGAGCGAACGCAGCCAGTCGGCATTGTTGATCATCAATGCGTCCTTGGCGCCTTCGCCATAGGCGAGGTAATTGGCAAAGACACGCTTGATCGAGGCGATGTTGCCCTCGATCGTGTCGACGGTCATCAGCTGCCGGGCTTCCTCCTTGAAAGAGGGGTCGCCAACCATGCCGGTGCCGCCACCCATTAGCGAGATCGGCCGGTGGCCGGTCTTCTGCAGCCAATGCAGCATCATGATCTGGATCAGCGAGCCGGCATGCAGCGAGGGTGCTGTCGGATCAAATCCGATATAGGCAGTCACCGTCTCCTTGCTCAGAGCTTCGTCAAGACCGGTCTCGTCGGAGATCTGATGGATAAAGCCGCGTTCGGAGAGCGTGTGCAGGAATTCGGATTTGAACTGGGACATGAGGATGGCCTTCGGATAATTTGACGGCGCCTTTAGCAAAGTTTTTCGCTATATGCATCCCTCTCAATGACCAATGTTTGGAATGAGATCGATCAATGGCAGACTTGAAGACCGCGATCGGGCTGATGAGCGGCACGTCGATGGACGGCATCGACGTTGCGCTGTTGAAGACGGATGGGGAGGGCAGGGTAGAGCGCGGGGCGTCGCTCGGCGTCGCCTACCCGCCGGAATTTCGCGAGGCGCTGGCTGAAACGCTCGAAACCGCAAAAGCAATCGAGCAGCGCGACCAGCGGTCGGGGAACATGGCGGACGTCGAGCGCGAGCTGACGCTACGGCATGCCGCAGCGGTAAAGGATTTTCTCGCCAGGGAGAAGCTTGGCTATCAGGATGTCGATCTTATCGGCTTTCACGGCCAGACGGTGCTGCACCGGCCGCATCAGGCGCTGACGGTGCAGATTGGCGATGGGCCGCTGCTTGCGCGTGAAACCGGCATTCCCGTCATCTACGACATGCGCGCCAACGACATGGCCCATGGCGGGCAGGGCGCACCGCTGGTGCCGGCCTATCATGCGGCGCTGGCGGCGGGGATTGCCGAATTTGCCGGGCGTCCGGCAATGTTCGTCAATATCGGCGGGATTTCCAATCTCACCTATATCGGTTCCGATGGTTGCATCGTCGCTTACGATTCTGGTCCGGGCAATACGCTGATCGACCAATGGGTGGAGGCCCAGGCTGGACTGGCGTTCGATGAGGGAGGCGCAATTGCTTCGCGTGGGAGGATGGTCACGGCAATGGCCGACCGTTACCTGGCGCATCCGTTCTTCACGTCGAATATGCGTATCTCGCTAGATCGCAACGATTTCCGGCCGCCTCAGCCGGACGAGGCCAGTCTCGAAGACGGCGCCCGGACATTGGCGCATGTGACGGCGGGGGCGATCGTCAAGTCGATGCGACACCTGCCAGAACCGCCGAAACTGATTGTCGTCTGCGGCGGCGGACGACTGAATGCTGCGATCATGGCTGATCTCGATCAACTCGCCAAGGGCGCAAAGGTCGTTCCGGCTGAGGCGCTCGACTTCAACGGCGACAGTATGGAAGCGGAAGCCTGGGCCTATCTGGCTGTTCGCGCAGTGAAAGGCCTGCCGCTGACCTTCCCCGGCACGACCGGTGTAGCCGAGCCAGTGAGCGGCGGCGTGCTGGCGAAGCCGGTGATCGTCGAAACGGAGCGGCTGCAACTCGTTCCCTGGCAGAAAGGCGATGCGCCGCTGATCCACCGCCTGCACGATACGCTGGAAACAGGACGCTTTGTCGGCGAAGGCCTGCCATGGACCTTGCCTTATGCAGAATACCGCATGGAGGGTTGGCTGGCCGATTTTGAACGGCAAGGCATGACCAAGCTCAAGCTGATCCACAAGAACGACGGCAGGTTCATGGGCCGGGCCGGCTTCTCGTTCTTTGCCGAGAGCGGTTGTTTCGAACTGGGCTATTCGATCCAGCGCGAGGAATGGGGCAAGGGCTATGCGACGGAAATCGCGACGGCCTTGGCGAAATGGTTCTTCGCCAATCGGCCCGAACGGCGTTTCGTCGCTTTCGCCTATGCGGAGAATACCGCGTCAATTCGCGTGCTGGAGAGGATCGGGATGAGCGATCAGGGCATAAAGCCCTTGCACGGCAAGCCAGCGCGGTTTTTTGAGTTGGTGGTGGAATAGGCGGAGCTAGCGGCGGAGAAATTCAAGCGCTGCCTCGACTTCGCCTTCGCCCTGTCATGCGATTTCGAGGAAAGCCTGCCGCGCTTCGAATTCTTTCACGGCACTGGCAGTCATTTCGCTCAGAAGCGTTTCGACCGTCACGCCCTTGTCTTCAGCGATCCTATCGATCTGCTCGTGGACTTCATCAGGGATATTAAAGGTTACGGCGTTCATCGGCTGAGTCCCTCGAGAAACTCTCTCGGCTCGGCGATCTCCGAGAGTTCCGGCGATCAGGTCCGACCCAGCACCGCGGCCGATACAAGCGCTAACGAAAACGTTCGTATCGACTACGATTCTCACCCAGCAACTATCTGATCCGCTTCGCCGCCGGCTCCGGCACCAGTTCGCCCGCCATCCGGCGGTCGAGATAGTCACCGCATTCGTCGATCAGCATTTCCATCTGGCCGGAGAAGAAGTGGTTGGCGTCCGGAACCACTTTGTGGGTGATCAGGATGCCCTTTTGCTGCTTGAGCTTGTCGACCAGGCCGGCGACATCCTTCTCGGGCGCCACCTTGTCGGAATCGCCGTTGATGATCAGGCCGGAGGACGGGCAGGGGGCGAGGAAGGAGAAGTCGTAGACATTCGGCTGCGGTGCCACCGAGATGAAGCCTTCGATTTCCGGCCGGCGCATCAGGAGCTGCATGCCGATCCAGGAGCCGAAGGAATAGCCCGCCACCCAACAGCTCTTGGAATCAGGATGCAGGCTCTGCACCCAGTCGAGCGCCGAGGCGGCGTCGGAGAGTTCGCCGGCGCCATGGTCGAATTCGCCCTGGCTGCGGCCAATCGAGCGGAAATTGAAGCGCAGCGTGGTGAAGCCGCGCTTCTGGAACATGTAGAACATCTGATAGACGATCTGATTGTTCATCGTTCCGCCAAATTGCGGATGCGGATGAAGAATGATCGCGATCGGGGCGCTTTTCTGTTTGGACGGCTGATAGCGGCCCTCCAGGCGTCCGGCGGGACCATTGAAGATGACTTCAGGCATTCTCACTCCAGGTGTTGAAAGTTCCAAAAACGGCTCGCAAGAGCCATTCCAGTCTTGACGAAACCAGTCAGCTTTTCTATGAGCTAGTTTAGAACCATTCGAAATTTTGGGCATCGCCCTATTCGTTGGAACGCTTCATAGGACAGGCGAGACCGAAATTTCAAGAAAAATGCGATTCGCCAACGGCGATCTCGCGATGGACGCTGTTTTAGCATGGTCGATAGGCGCATTTACATGGACTGGAATGCCACGGCGCCGCTTCTCGAAGAAGCGCGCGAGGCATTTCTGCGTGTAGCGCTGATGGAGGGCAATCCGTCCTCCGTGCATCGCGAGGGCCGGGCTGTCCGCGCGGAGATCGAAGCGGCGCGGCGAACGATTGCGACTGCGCTCAATACCAAGCCGGCGCATGTCACCTTCACCAGTGGCGCCACCGAGGCCGCCAATCTGGCGCTGACGCCGGATTACAGGATGGGCCGCGCAGTGCTGCCCATCGGGCGGCTCTATGTTTCGGCTATCGAGCACAAGGCTTTCTTCGAGGGCGGCAGGTTTGGCGCCGCACAGATGTCTGTCTATCCTGTCGGTGCCGATGGCGTCGCAGATCTGGCTGCGCTGGAAGCGATGCTGGCTGCGCATGACAAGGCAGAGGGCCTGCCGCTGGTCGCGCTGATGCTAGCGAACAATGAAACCGGTGTCATCCAGCCGGTGCGCGAAGCGGCGGCGCTGGTGCATGCTCAAGGCGGCATCCTGATCGTCGATGCGGTACAGGCTTTCGGCCGGCTGCCGGTCGATATCGAAGCGCTGGAAGCCGATTTTTTGGTCGTCTCGTCACATAAGATCGGCGGGCCGAAAGGGGCCGGTGCCTTGATCTCGCGCGGCGAGACGTTGATGCCGGTGCCGCTGATCCGCGGTGGAGGGCAAGAGAAGGGCCATCGCTCGGGCACGGAAAATGCAGCGGCGATCGCCGGGTTCGGCGTTGCGGCTGAGATCGCGGCGTCTGGCATTGGCATACGTTCGGCGGCAACAGCCGCCTTGCGCGACAGGATGGAGGCCGAGATGCTGGCGATCGTGCCGAAGACGGTGATCCATGGCCGTTGGTCCGGGCGGTTGCCGAATACCACTTTCTTCTCTGTGGAAGGCCTGAAATCCGAGACCGGCCAAATCGCCTTCGATCTCGAAGGTGTGGCGCTGTCTGCCGGTTCGGCCTGTTCGTCTGGGAAGGTGGGCGAAAGCCATGTGCTGAAGGGCATGGGCCTCGATCCGCGCATGGGAGCTTTGCGCATTTCCATCGGGCCTTCGACCACGGAAACGGATATGGAACGCACGATCGCGGCATTCCGTCGCATTACAGGCCGTATTGCCAAGGCGCATGCGGCATGAATTCTGGCGGCTGGGTAACTTCCGTCGGCTTGCCGGGATAACAATCCCGGCCGGGTAACACTATATAGGCAGCAAACGCATTGCACGACTGCAAGCAACGAAGCTGTCAGACAACAAGCCGCCGGCCTTGACCCGGCGAGATTGGAGATCGACATGGCTGCGGTCCAGGAGACCATAGACCAGGTTCGCGCGATTGACGTGGACCAATACAAATACGGGTTCGAGACAGAGATCGAATCCGACAAGCTGGCGCCCGGCCTCAACGAGGACGTCATCCGGCTGATTTCCGCCAAGAAGAACGAGCCCGATTGGATGCTCGAATGGCGACTCGACGCCTATCGCCGCTGGCTGACCATGGAAGAGCCGAGCTGGGCGCGCGTCGACTATCCGAAGATCGATTTCAACGCGATCAGCTACTATTCGGCGCCCAAGAGCGCATCGGGTCCGAAGTCGCTCGACGAGGTCGATCCGGAACTGCTCAAGACCTATGAGAAGCTCGGCATTCCGCTGAAGGAACAGGAAATCCTGGCGGGGGTCACGTCTTCCAGGATCGCCGTCGATGCGGTGTTCGACTCCGTCTCGGTGGTCACGACGTTCAAGGATGAGCTGAAGAAGGCCGGTGTGATCTTCATGTCGATCTCGGAAGCCTTGCGCGAGCATCCGGATCTGGTGCGTAAATATCTCGGTTCGGTCGTGCCGGTCACCGACAATTTCTATGCGACACTGAATACGGCCGTGTTTACCGACGGCTCGTTCGTCTACGTGCCGAAGGGCGTGCGCTGCCCGATGGAACTCTCCACCTATTTCCGCATCAACGAGAAGAATACCGGGCAGTTCGAGCGGACGCTGATCATCGCCGAGGAGGGCGCCTATGTGTCCTATCTCGAAGGCTGCACGGCGCCGCAGCGTGACGAGAACCAGCTGCATGCGGCGGTGGTCGAGCTGATCGCGCTCGATGATGCCGAGATCAAATATTCGACGGTACAGAACTGGTATCCGGGCGACAAGAACGGCAAGGGTGGCATCTACAATTTCGTCACCAAGCGTGGCGATTGCCGCGGCAAGAATTCCAAGATCTCCTGGACCCAGGTCGAAACCGGTTCGGCGATCACCTGGAAATATCCGTCATGCATCCTGCGTGGCGATGGTTCTCGCGGCGAGTTCTATTCGATCGCTGTGTCGAATGGCTATCAGCAGGTCGACAGCGGCACCAAGATGCTGCATCTCGGCAAGAACACGTCGAGCCGCATCATCTCCAAGGGCATTTCGGCCGGTCGGTCGAACAATACCTATCGCGGCCAGGTGTCGGTGCATCGCCGGGCGGAGAATGCGCGTAATTTCACCCAGTGCGATTCATTGCTGATCGGCGACAAATGCGGCGCGCATACGGTTCCCTATATCGAAGCGAAGAATGCCTCGGCACAGTTAGAGCATGAAGCGACGACGTCCAAGGTTTCCGAAGACCATCTCTTCTACTGCATGCAGCGCGGCATTCCCGAGGAGGCAGCGCTGGCGCTGATCGTCAACGGCTTCGTCCGCGATGTCATCCAGCAGCTCCCGATGGAATTTGCGGTGGAAGCGCAGAAGCTTATCGGCATTTCGCTGGAAGGCAGCGTCGGCTAGTTGCGATGACCGATCCGTTGCCGCCGCACATATGGTTTCTCGTGTGGCGAGGACGGTTCTGGGCGATTCKCAGGCAGGGCGACATCATGATTGCCAAGCTCGCGGTGAGCACTCTGGCGGTTGCGATTGTCGGATTGCTGCTCGCCGGTTTCGTTCACTGGACGGTTGGGGTGGCAGCCAGCGTCACCGGGATTGGCGCAACGCAATGGCGCTTAAACAGCGTCGGCAAGCAGCATACGGACTACACGACGACGTTGGAAGAGTGGAAGCGAAGGTTGGCCGAGGACTGAAGGGGTGGGGATGATGACCGGTGTGACCACGCCGTTTCGGCCAGTCGGCGCCGAAGAATTGAAGTTGATCGAGGCGAGCGGCTGGAAGGCATTTCCGCCGCGGCTGCCGGACCAGCCGATCTTCTATCCGGTGACGAATGAAGGCTACGCGGCGCAGATCGCCAGGGATTGGAATACCAAAGTCAGCTCGCGCCAAGGCTTTGTGACGAAATTCGATGTTGATGCGGCCTATGTGTCGAAATTCGATCGAAGGATCGTCGGTGGTCGGGAACATGAGGAATTGTGGGTCCCGGCCGAGGAATTGGAAGAGTTCAACCGGCATATCGTCGGCGAGATCGTGGTGACGCAGCGCTTCGTGCCGGAGGGCTGAGAGCGCAGGATATCAAATAGGCGGGTCCTTGAAACTCGTCATATGACAGGAAGAACAAAATGCTGGAAATCAGAAATCTGCATGCCCGGATCGCCGAGGACGGCACCGAGATCATCCGCGGCCTCAATCTCGCCGTGAAGGCCGGCGAAGTCGCGGCGATCATGGGTCCGAACGGCTCGGGAAAATCGACGCTCTCCTATATTCTCTCCGGCCGTGAGGATTATGAGGTCACCGAGGGCGACATCCTGTTTAATGGCGAGAGCATTCTGGAGCTCGACCCGGCCGAGCGTGCCGCCAAGGGTATCTTCCTCGCTTTCCAGTATCCGGTTGAAATCCCGGGCGTGGCCACCATGCAGTTCCTCAAGGTCGCCATGAACGAGCAGCGCAAGGCACGCGGCGAGGCGGAATTGACGACGCCGGACTTCATGCGGCTGGTCAAGGCTGCCGCCAGCGATCTGCAGATCAACCAGGATATGCTGCGCCGGCCGCTCAATGTCGGTTTCTCCGGCGGCGAGAAGAAGCGCGCGGAGATCCTGCAGATGGCGCTGCTGCAGCCGAAACTTTGCGTGCTCGACGAGACCGATTCCGGTCTCGATATCGACGCGCTGAAGATCGTCTCCGACGGCGTCAATGCGCTTCGTTCGCCCGACCGCGCCATCGTCGTGATCACCCACTACCAGCGCCTGCTCGATCATATCGTGCCGGATTCGGTGCATGTGCTTTACAAGGGCCAGATCATCAAGAGCGGTCCCAAGGAACTCGCGCATGAGCTCGAGGCCAATGGCTATGCCGATATCATCGGCGAGGCGGCGTAAATGACCATTCAGACTCCCATCAAGCTGACGGCGGCGGAAAGCGCGTTGCTGGATGCCTTCGGCGGCGCGATCGGCTCGCTGCCGGGTGATACTGCCGTCACGACGCAGCGCTCGACGCTGATCGGCGCCATCAAGTCCGCCGGCCTGCCGACCCGTCGCCGCGAAAGCTGGCATTATACTGATCTGCGCGCGATGATGACGGGCGTGCCGGCTGAGGCGCCGGTTTCCGTTTCGCCGATTGCAGCACTGGTTGAGGGCGCGCCGGTGCTGCCGGTTGTCAATGGTGTCGCCGAGAAGGGCGTGCAGGCCGCCGGCGTGACCGTGAAGCGCTACAGCGACAGCTTGCTCGACGGTTCGGCACTGAAGGGCTTGGCGGTCCGCGATGCGGACGACTTGATCGGCCGGCTGAACGGCAGCTTCGTTCGCGACGGCTATTCCGTCTATTTCCCCGATGGCTTCGACAGCGACAAGCCGGTCGAACTGCAGATCGTGCAGGGTGGCGGTTTCGTCAATACCCGCCTGCCTGTCGGCTTTGGTGCGGGCGCCAAGGCGACCGTTATCGAGCGTCATGTGGCCGGGAGCGGCGATCGGGCGCTTGTGTCTTCGGTCAGTGATATCACGCTGTCGCAAGGTGCTGATGTCGTCTGGATCATCGTGCAGCAGCAAGGCCCGGCCGATACCCATCTCGGACAGATCCGCGTGAAGTTCGGCAAGGACGCCAAGCTCAAGCTTTACGTCATCAATGCCGGCGGCAAGCTGGTGCGSCAGGAAATCCTTATCGATGTCGACGGCGAAGGCTCGGACCTGACGCTGCGCGGTATCAATCTGCTCGGCGGCGACAGCCATACCGACGTGACTTTGGTCCTCGGCCATAACGTCGAGAACACGACGTCGACCGAGATCATGCGCAATGTCGTCTTCGATCGTGCCAAGGGTATTTTCCAGGGCCAGATCCGTGTCGCCCCCGGCGCGCAAAAGACCGATGCGAAGATGTCCTGCAACACGCTGCTGCTCTCCGACGAGGCCGAATTTTCGACCAAGCCGGAACTGGAGATTTTTGCCGACGACGTGGTCTGTGGCCATGGCGCCACGGTTGCCGATATCGATCACAATCATCTCTTCTATCTCGCTTCGCGCGGCATTCCGGAGAAAAAGGCGCGGGGGCTGCTGGTACAGGCCTTCGTGCAGGAAACCGTCGAAGAGCTTGAAGACGAGGCGCTGATCGAGGCACTGGAAGGTGTCATCCAGGGTTGGTTGGAGAAGCACGCGGATTGAAGGGGATCGCCCCTCGCATAATCCTTTCCCGTTCGATGCGGGAGAGGAATACTCGTATTCGACCAGCTGCTGGGACCGCCTCAGCGATCGGAAAGATGGTTCAAAATGTCCGCCAATGGTACCTATGATGTCGAGGCGATTCGCAAGGATTTTCCCATCCTGTCGAAGACCGTCTATGGCAAGCCGCTCGTCTATCTCGACAATGGCGCCTCGGCGCAGAAGCCGCAGGTGGTGATCGACGCGGTCGCGCATGCCTATTCCTCAGAATATGCCAATGTGCATCGCGGCCTGCATTTCCTTTCCAATGCCGCGACCGACGCCTATGAGGCGGCGCGTGAAAAAGTGCGGCGCTTCCTGAACGCGCGGTCTGTCGACGACATCGTCTTCACCAAGAATTCGACCGAGGCGATCAACACGGTCGCCTATGGCTGGGGCATGCCGAATATCGGTGATGGCGACGAGATCGTCGTGTCGATCATGGAGCATCATTCCAATATCGTGCCCTGGCATTTCATCCGCGAGCGGCAGGGTGCCAAGCTTGTCTGGGCGCCGGTCGATGATGAGGGCGCTTTTCATCTCGACGATTTCGAGAAATGCCTGACCGACAAGACCAAACTGGTCGCCATCACCCATATGTCGAATGCATTGGGCACGGTGGTCAATGTCAAGGAGGTCTGCCGCATCGCCCACGAACGCGGCATTCCGGTGCTGATCGATGGCTCGCAGGGTGCGGTGCATATGCCGGTCGACGTTCGCGACATCGATTGCGACTGGTATGTGATGACCGGCCACAAGCTCTACGGTCCCTCCGGCATCGGCGTCCTCTATGGCAAACCCGAGCGGCTCGCTTCCATGCGGCCGTTCCAGGGCGGTGGCGAGATGATCGGCGAAGTCACGCTCGACGCGATCACCTACAATGATCCGCCGCATCGTTTCGAGGCCGGCACGCCGCCGATCGTGCAGGCGATCGGGTTGGGCTATGCGCTGGATTACATGGAGAAGATCGGCCGCGCGGCGATTGCCGAACATGAAGCCGGGCTGGCGGCCTATGCGGCGGAACGTCTCCGGTCGGTGAATTCGCTGAAAATCTTCGGCAATGCGCCGGGGAAGGGTGGCATCTTCTCTTTCGAACTCGAAGGCATCCACGCCCATGACGTGTCGATGGTGATCGACCGTGACGGCGTGGCGGTCAGGGCCGGCACGCATTGTGCGCAGCCGCTCTTGCAACGCTTCGGCGTCACCTCCACATGCAGGGCGTCGTTTGGGCTTTACAACACAAGGGCCGAGGTCGATGTTCTGGTCGACGCTCTCGAGCATGCCCGCAAATTCTTCGCATGAAAGTGCCGCGCCATGACCACGACTGAAGCCGAGAAGATCGATGTCCGCGACGGGCTGATCAAATCCACCATTGCGCCGGAGGAACTCGACCGGCTGACCGACGACATCATCGCCGCGCTGAAGACTGTTTACGATCCGGAAATTCCGGCTGATATCTATGAGCTCGGCCTGATCTATCGCGTCGACATCGAAGATGACCGCATGGTCAAGATCGTCATGACGCTGACCGCGCCGGGCTGCCCCGTGGCCGGCGAAATGCCGGGCTGGGTGGAAAATGCAGTGGGTGCGGTGGAAGGCGTTTCGGGCGTCGACGTGTCCATGACTTTTGATCCGCCCTGGTCGGCTGACCGCATGAGTGAAGAGGCGCAGGTTGCGCTTGGATGGTATTGAGGCGAGCTTGTCGCTCGCGATTGGCTGAAGCCGCTCCAATCCAACACTATTGAACCGTTAACCCGGCTCGACTACATTGGAATCGTGAAACATCGGGCCTTGAACCCGGTCGTTGAAGGAGAATGGGCCTATGGGCTTTGCAGTGATGACCATGACGGAGACGGCTGCGGCGCGCGTCCGCGAGATCGTGGGAAATTCGACGGGAGATGCCCGGGGCATTCGCGTCGGCATCAAGAAGGGCGGCTGTGCCGGGATGGAATATACCATCAACCTGGTGACTGAGCCGAATGCCAAGGACGACGTGATCGAGCGCGATGGCGCGAAAGTCTGGGTGGAGCCCGCGGCGGTGCTCTATCTGCTCGGCACCGAGATGGGCTTCGAGACCACGACCTTGCGTTCCGGCTTCACATTCACCAATCCGAACCAGACCTCGGCCTGCGGCTGCGGCGAATCCGTCGAGCTCAAGCCAGCCGACCTCGCTGCCTTGGCCGCGCGCGGCGACGCTGTGGTCCGTGCCGGCTGACGCCTGGCGGCGTCCTTAATCGCGCTTGATGCTTGCCAGAACCTGCCAGAGATCGGCAGCGGTCTCGAAAGCGGCTGCGTTGGCGTCGAAGCCCGCCTCCGACTCTATCATGTCGGTGATTTCCGTGGTCGGATCCACGTCTGATGCACCGGGGACGGTCGCTGGCGTGTCCTGCGTGACCGTCGCCTGGACGCCGGTTGGCGAAAAACTGGAAAAATTCGTCACCTCGCGGCCGTAGCCGGGCGTCTGCAGGTTGGCGATGTTGTTTGCGACGGCGCCGAGGAGCGTGTCCTGCGCCAGCAGGCCGGAAGCGGCGGTGTTCATGATCGTCGAGATGCTCATCGCTTCGTCCTTGGCTGAGTACATCCTGTGTAGGCTCATTGTTTTAGAAAAGCCTGAACCAGCAGGGTTCACGCGTCGCTAAGGCTTTCCAAAAACCGTGCCATAACGGGATTGAGCACAAAATGCCGCAGCTCTATGCCAATGCGGCAAGCCCGCACCTCCTCAGACGGTCAGTAGAGTCTCCGAGAGGCGCGGCCGCGGATGATACATGTCCCGCGTTCCTAAAAAGCACAGCCTGTGTCGCGGCAAAGCAGAAATCGGGCCGAAACACGGCAATTAACCTTGTCGGAGCCCCGTAAGCGGCTGGATTTTGCGCGGGGATCGCAACGGAGTACCGTGCAATCAACGAACTAACCTCCTTCGACAAGAGATGCCGCAATGCATGCGATGGAAGAGATCAATCGTGAGACCTGGAGCGCTCCCCTGTCGCTGCGCGGCTATCGGCATATCCACGGCCATATCGACGCCGGCGAAAGGCGCATCTTCGGCATGGCGTTGAACCGCTTTGGCGGCGGGCGCTTCCTCGACATCGGCGTAGGCGGTGGGCGGACTGCGGCGCTGCTCTCCGGCCGGGCCGGTTCCTATCTCGGCATCGACTATACGCCGGAAATGGTCGAAGTCGCGCGCGCCAACCATACCCACCTGAATTTCCAGCTCATGGATGCGCGCGACATGCGTGCGCTCGATGACAATAGCTTCGACCTCGTCGTCTTCAGTTACAACGGCATCGACTCCGTCGATCCGCAGGGGCGGCTGGCAATCCTCAGGGAGGTCAACCGCGTGCTGGCGCCGGGCGGAGCCTTTGTGTTCTCGACCTTTCATCGCGACTGGGATGGCTTCAAGCAGGCGCCGTCCCGCGCCAGCGTCATGCCGCCAAGCTCCAATCCATTGAAGCTTGGGTTGCGGTATTACCGATACCTCATCGGCATGTTGAGAGCCAGGCAGCGGCGGCGCCACGAGGTGCGTGACGGCGAGCACGCCATCCTGCTGCACCATGCGCATTATTTCGGCATCATGGTCTATGCGACGACGATCGCACAGATCCGCAACCAGCTGCTGAATGCCGGCTTTACAGCTCGGCCGATGATTTTTGACGAACACGGTGCCGAGGTCGGCGGGCAGGCCTCGGGATCAACGCAGTACGTTCACGTATTTGCGGAAAAGCCCGCCTAAGGCCGAGTAGCCCTCGTACCCCCTTGTGATACTCGGTTTTGGAGCGCCGGTGCCTTTGGCCCGGCGCTTCCATTCTTTTGATGGCCGCCTGATCTCGCCGTCACGGCTCGACCTCGTCTTGGCCGTCAATTCTACGGTGGTTGGTGGATTTATCGTGCCATGCCGTTCTTGGCTGCGCCGAGATCACTTTCTTCGCGCACCTTCTTCAGGTGCTCCTCAGCCTCTGTCGCCTCGAGCTGGCGGTCCCACATGGAGGCATAGAGGCCGTCCTGGACCAGCAGTTCGGCATGCTTGCCACGCTCAGCGATGACACCATCCTTCAGCACGATGATCTCGTCTGCTTTCACAACAGTCGAGAGACGATGGGCGATTACCAGCGTTGTGCGATCTCTCGAGACTTCATCAAGAGCTGACTGGATCTCATGCTCCGTGCGCGTGTCGAGTGCCGATGTAGCTTCATCGAGGATCAGGATCGGAGGCGATTTCAAAATGGTGCGGGCAATGGCGACGCGCTGCTTCTCCCCACCCGAGAGCTTCAGGCCGCGCTCGCCGACCGTGGCTTCGTAGCCTTCCGGCAGCGATTTGATGAAGCGATCGACCTGGGCGACTTCGGCGGCATGTTCGATCTCGCCTTGAGTGGCGGAGGGGCGGCCGTAACCGATATTGTAGGCAATCGTGTCGTTGAACAGTACGGTGTCCTGCGGCACCATGCCGATGGCGCTCCGCAGGCTCTTCTGGGTGACCTCGCGGACATCCTGGCCATCTATTGTGATCGCGCCCTGTTGGACGTCATAGAAGCGGTAGAGCAGCCTGGAGATCGTCGACTTGCCGGCGCCGGAGGGGCCGACGACGGCGACGGTGTGACCCGCGGGCACATCGAAGGATACGCCCTTCAGGATCGGCCGGTTCGGATCATAGGCAAAATGGACGCCCTTGAAGGAAATCGCGCCGGCGGCAACGATCAGATCCTTGGCGCCCGGCCTGTCTGTGACCTCGGCATCCATGTCGAGCAGGTCGAACATCTGCTCGATATTGGCGATGCCGTTGCGCACCTCGTTATAGACGAAGCCGATGACCTGCAGTGGTGCCGAAAGCTGCATCAGCAGCACATTGATGAAGACGAAGTCGCCGACCGTCTGATTTCCCGTGCGGATCGCCAGCGCTGACATGCTCATCATCGCCAGCATGCCGATGCTGAAAATGACGATCTGGCCGAAGTTCAGCAGGCCCTGCGATGTCGTGACTTTGAGAGCGGCTCTCTCATAGCCGGCCATGGACTGGTCGAAGCGTCGCGCCTCCATGTCCTCATTGCCGAAATACTTGACCGTCTCGAAATTCAACAGCGAGTCGATCGCCTTGGAATTGGCGTCGGCATCGGCAGTGTTCATGTTGCGGTGGATGTCGATCCGCCAATTGCTGGCCTTGACGGTGAACCAGAGATAGCTCGCGACCATCAGCGCTGTGACGGCGAAATAGCTCGGGCCATAGGTCCAGGTGAGGATCACCGCCGTCAGCGTGAATTCGATGATCGTCGGCATTGTGTTGAGGATGATGACGCGGACGATCGTCTCGATGCCCTTCGTGCCGCGCTCGATCACCCGCGAAAGCCCGCCCGTGCGGCGTTCGATGTGAAAGCGCAGCGACAGCCGGTGCAGATGCTCGAAGGTTTCGAGCGCCAGCGTGCGCACGGCATGCTGGCCGACGCGGGCAAACAGCGAGCCCGTCAGCTGGTTGAAGCCGGCCTGGATGATCCGCGCGAGATTATAGGCGGCCACCAGTGACAGCACGCCGATGGCGAACGAGGCGAGATCGCCGGTTCTGCCGGCGTCGCCGCTCAACGCGTTGGTCGACCATTTGAAGAAATAGGAAACCGACAGCAGGAAGACCTTGGCGACCAGCAGCAGGATCAGGGCGAGGATCACCCGCATCCTGAGATCCGGTCGCCCTTCCGGCCACATATAGATCCAGAGATTGGCCAGTGTCTGGAGAGTGCCTCCCGATTCCGTTGAGACGGTCTTTTTGCCGGATGCCATTCAACTCACCATCTGCCGAAACGACAATGTCGCTATCCGACTTGCCGCATAGGCGTCGCAGATAGCGATGAGGTCGGCAGTCTGCAACTGCCGACCTCCCGCGATCCACTTTGCGGCGATGTTTCGCCTCTCACTCCGCCGCTAGCGCATAATCCTCCACCGGCGGGCAAGCGCAGACGAGGTTGCGGTCGCCATAGACATTGTCGACGCGGTTGACCGGTGGCCAGTATTTGTCGACCTTGAAGGCGCCGGGCGGGAAGCAGGCCTGTTCGCGGCTATAGGGTCGGTTCCATTCGCCGACGAGATCCTGCACCGTGTGCGGTGCATTCTTGAGCGGGTTGTTCGCCCGGTCCATGCGGCCGTCCTCGATGGAGCGGGCCTCCTCGCGGATTGCCAGCATGGCGTCGCAGAAGCGGTCGAGTTCGGCCTTGGTTTCGCTTTCTGTCGGTTCGATCATCAAGGTGCCGGCGACGGGCCAACTCATGGTGGGGGCGTGAAAGCCGCAGTCGATCAGCCGCTTGGCGATATCCTCGACCGTGACGCCCGAGCTTGCCTGCAGCGGCCGCGTGTCGATGATGCATTCATGCGCGACACGGCCGGAGGCGGATTTGTAGAGCACATCATAGGCGCCCTTGAGCCGCGCGGCGATATAGTTGGCGTTGAGGATCGCCACCTTGGTCGCCTGGGTCAGGCCTTCGCCGCCCATCATCAGGATATAGCTCCAGGAGATCGGCAGGATGGAGGCCGAGCCGAAGGCGGCCGCGGAGACAGCGCCCGGCTTGCCGTCGGTTTCGGGATGGCCTGGCAGGTAGGGCGCGAGATGCGCCTTGACGCCGATCGGTCCCATGCCAGGCCCGCCGCCGCCATGCGGAATGCAGAACGTCTTGTGCAGGTTGAGATGGCTGACGTCTGAGCCGATATCGCCGGGGCGGGCGAGGCCGACCATGGCATTCATGTTGGCGCCGTCGAGATAGACCTGGCCGCCATAGGCATGTGTCATCTCGCAGATCTCGCGCACCGTCTCCTCGAACACGCCATGGGTCGAGGGATAGGTGATCATGATCGCGGCGAGATTGGCGGCATGCTTTTCCGCCAGCGTGCGGAAATCGTCGAGATCGATATCGCCGTTCTCCGAGACTTTGACGGGGACGACCTGCATGCCGACCATATGCGCCGAGGCAGGGTTGGTGCCATGTGCCGAGGTCGGGATCAGGCAGACGTCGCGATGGCCTTCGCCACGGGCGATGTGATAGCTGCGGATGGTCAGCAGTCCGGCATATTCGCCCTGCGCGCCGGAATTGGGCTGCATCGAAAAGGCGTCATAGCCGGTGATGTCGCAGAGCTTCTTCGTCAGGTCATCGAGAAGAACGCGATAGCCCTCGGCCTGGTGCGGCGGCACGTAAGGATGGATTTCCGAAAATTCCGGCCAGGTGATCGGCAGCATTTCCGCCGTGGCATTGAGCTTCATCGTGCAGGAGCCGAGCGGGATCATCGAACGGTCTAGGGCCAGATCACGGTCGGAGAGCCGGCGGATATAGCGGGTCATCTCGCTTTCGGCGCGGTTCATGTGGAAGATCGGATGCGTCAGGTATTCGCTGGTGCGGAGCATGTCCTCCGGCAGCCGATAATCCGCCTCGAACTCGTAGGCGTGGAAATCGCCGCCGAAGGCGCGCCAGACAGCTTCGAGCGTCACCGGCCGCGAGCGTTCGTCGAGCGAAATACCGATGCGATCGTGGCCGATCTTGCGCAGATTGACCTCTTCGGCTTCTGCCGCCTTGAGGATGACGCCCTGCAGCTTGCCCACTTCGACGGTGATCGTGTCGAAGAACCTGTCCGGCTGGACGGTGTAGCCGAGCTTTTCCAGGCCCTTGGCGAGCCGCACCGTCTTCTGGTGGACGCTCTGTGCGATCGCTTTCAAGCCCTTTGGGCCGTGAAAGACAGCATACATCGAGGCCATGACGGCGAGCAGGACCTGGGCGGTGCAGATATTGGACGTCGCCTTTTCGCGGCGGATGTGCTGTTCGCGGGTTTGCAGCGCCAGCCGATAGGCGCGGTTGCCGCGCGCATCCACCGAAACCCCGACCAAGCGTCCGGGCATGGAGCGCTTCCACTCGTCGCGGACGGCCATATAGGCCGCATGCGGGCCCCCATAGCCGACCGGCACGCCGAAACGCTGGGTCGAGCCAACAGCGATGTCGGCGCCCATGTCGCCGGGCGATTTCAGCAAGCAGAGGGCAAGCGGATCGGCGATGACGACGCCGATGGCGCCGGCGGCATGCAGCTTGCCGATGATATCGGTGAAATCATGCACATGGCCGTAAGTGCCGGGATACTGGAAAATGGCGCCGAAGACATTGTTGGCGTCGAGATCGCGGAAGGGATTGCCGACCACGACCGTCAGGCCGAGCGGTTCGGCGCGGGTGCGCAGCAGTGCGATATTCTGCGGATGGCAATTCTCGTCAGCGAAGAAAGTGGTGGATTTGGTTTTCGCCACGCGCGCAGCCATGGCCATGGCTTCGGCGGCGGCGGTTGACTCATCCAGCAGCGAGGCGTTGGCGATGTCGAGGCCGGTCAGGTCGCTGACCATGGTCTGGTAGTTGAGCAGCGCTTCCAGCCGGCCCTGGCTGATCTCCGGCTGGTAGGGCGTATAGGCCGTGTACCAGGCCGGATTTTCTAGGATGGTGCGCTGGATCACCGGCGGGGTGATCGTGCCGTGATAGCCCTGGCCAATCAGCGAGACGAGCTTTTTGTTCTTGTTGGCCGTCTCGCGCATCTTGTCGAGCGCTTCGCGCTCGGTGAGCGGCTTGTCCCATTGGAGCGGGGTTTTCAGCCGGATCGCAGCCGGCACGGTGTCGTCGATCAGCGCGTCCAAGTTTTTGTAGCCGATCACCTGCAGCATCGCCGCCATCTCGTCGGGCGAGGGGCCGATATGGCGGCGATCGGCGAAATTGTAGGGATCGTAGTCGGTGAAGGCGAAGTCTTTGGGCAGGGTCATGATTCAATCATCCGCTTGTAGGCATCCTCATCCATCAGGCCATCGGCCTCGGAGGGATTGGCGAGCCGGATACGGAAGAACCAGCCATTGCCCTGGGGATCGGAATTGACCAGCGATGGATCGGCGACGATGGCGTCATTGGTGTCGACGATCACGCCGCTCAATGGGCAGAAGACATCGGAGGCAGCCTTGACGCTCTCGACGGTGGCTGCCGTGGCACCCTTGTCGAACTTGGCGTCGATCTGCGGCAACTCGACGAAAACGAGATCGCCCAACTGGTCGGCGGCGTGGGCGGTAATGCCGACCGTCGCCATGTCGCCTTCGATTTCCAGCCATTCATGATCTTCAGTGAATTTCGGCATGTATCGCTCCTTGGGGAAGGTTGGGTCGTTCAAATAGGTGAGAGGGGGTGATCGTGGAAATGCAGGCGTTCATTGGCTAGCGCTTGTAGCTTGGGCTAAGGAAGGGTAGCTCCGTCACAGTGACTGGCAGAAACTTGCCGCGCACCTCCGCATAGACGCGCGTTCCAGCGCCGGCGAGGTCGATCGGTACATAGCCCATCGCCACCGGCCCATCGACGCTCGGACCGAAACTGCCGGAGGTGACTTCCCCGATCGGTGACTCCAGCGAATCCGTCGCATAAAGCCCGGCATGCGCCCTGACCGGCGCCTTGCCCTCGGGCTTCAGGCCGACACGCCTGCGGGCGGTGCCATTTTCCAACTCGTCGAGGATGCGGTCGGCGCCTGGGAAGCCTCCGGCGCGAGCGCCGCCCTTGCGGCGGGCCTTCTGGATCGCCCATTCGAGGGCGGCCTCGACGGGGCTGGTGGTGGTGTCAATGTCGTTGCCATAGAGGCAGAGGCCGGCTTCCAGTCGAAGGCTGTCGCGCGCGCCAAGGCCCACCGGCTCGCAATCGGGATGGTCGAGCAGGCGATGCGCAACGAGTTCGGCCTTGTCGGCGGGGATCGAGATCTCAAAACCGTCCTCGCCGGAATAGCCGGAGCGGGAAATGATGCAGTCGATGTCATGCAGGTCGTCCTCCTCGACGTCCATGAACTTCATCGAGGTGATTTCCGGACAGAACTCCGCCAGCACATGCTCTGCATGCGGGCCTTGCAGTGCGATCAGCGCCCGGTCGTCGAGCATGTCGATGTCGCAGGCGTCCGAGAGATGTTCTTGCATATGGGCGAGATCGGCATGCTTACAGGACGCGTTGACCACCATGTAGAAATGATCGCCGCGGTTGGACACCATCAGATCGTCGAGAATGCCGCCGCGGCCATTGGTGAAGACGCCGTAGCGCTGCCGGCCGGGCTTGAGGCCGAGGATATCGACCGGGATCAGCCGCTCGAGCGCCAGTGCGGCATCCTCCATCCTTCCCGACTTCGGCCGGATCATCACCTGGCCCATATGCGAGACGTCGAACAGGCCGCAGAGCTTGCGGGTCGCCAGGTGCTCTTTGAGGATGCCGGTGGGATATTGCACAGGCATGTCATATCCGGCAAACGGCACCATGCGGGCGCCAAGCGACAGATGCAGCATGTGGAGGGGTGTTTTCAGAAGCGGTGTGTCATCCACGAACGGTCTCCCGGGTTCGGCGCTCAGAGCACCAGCTCAAGAACGGGCGTGCCGTCGGGCAACCCGCAATCCTCAAGCCCCCTCTGTCCCTTTGCCTGAGATTGCTATCCCTTCGGCAGGCTATCCGGCTGGCCGGCGCCGTTCTCCAGAGTTCGTATATGCCCGCTGGTCCTTTGGCCTGAGAGTTTCCGGGGCGGTTGCTCCTTCGGCACTGCGGCTGTCGCAGATTCTCCCAGCAGGTAGAGAATTGATAGCCGTGACAGCCCGCGGCTGGCAAGAGGGAAATGACGCGATCGCGCAAGTTTCTGTCGTTCTGCTTCATGGCGATGGCCGTGCCGGCTGCGGGGCGTGGCTAGCCACGGCGGCAAGAACTGTCTATGGAACTGATGAAAAAAGGAGTTCGGGCATGGGAGATCGGTGGATCAGGGCCGTTTCTGCGCGCATCGTCTGCGCGCTCGCCCTGATCATGCTCGGCTTCACAGGACACGGGCTGGCGATGCCCGACGACGGCAGTTTGGCTGCCCGATACCGCTTACCGGATGGCAGCTATCCCTCGCTTTGCAAGACGGGCGACAACACAGGCGGGGTGCCGCATGACATGCGTCATTGCGACCTGTGTTTTGCCGCGGCCGGACATGCTTTCGTGCCATCGCCTTCGATTTTTGCCGGTTTCTTCACAGAGGCAGAAAAAAACCTTTGCCCGCGGGCTTCCCTGATTGGATTGAAACGCCGTGCTCTTGGGCACGGGCTTTGTCGCGGACCACCTTTGCTTGATGCCTCGTCCATTCGAGCGCCGCAGCCGGCAAACGGCAGCGGCTGACATGCAGTTTCATTGAAAGAACCGATCCATGCTGCGGACCAGAATTCTCGCTTCCTTCCTGCTTTCCACTCTTCCGGCCATGGCCTTTGCCTATCCGGCGGTACGCGCCGTTCCGCATATTCAGCCCGGACACCCCGTGCTGTTCTTCGCTGCCCAAATGCAGGGCGACATGGCCGGCATGTTCATGCCGGTCAAAATCGGCGACCTTGAAATCACCGCCGCGGCGGTCAAGGCGATGACGCCCGGCCAACCGGTCGGCGGCGGTTTCCTCACCATCGTCAATCACGGCAGCCAGGACGACCGGCTGGTTTCCGTGTCGCTCTCTGCTGACGTGAGAACCGTCGAAATGCATGAAATGGCGATGAACAACGACGTCATGACCATGCGCAAGCTCACCGATGGTTTGCCGCTTCCCGCTGGTCAGACGGTGGAGATGAAGCCTGGTGGCCTGCATATGATGATCATGGGCGTGAAAGCGCCGTTCAAGGCAGGCGACATGGTGCATGCCGTGCTTGATTTCGAGAAAGCCGGCAAGGTCGAGATTGATATCCCGGTCAAGGACATGCGGCCGGGCATGGGCAACATGAAGATGTGATCCGACCGGGAGTATAGGGGCGCTTTACTCGTCGATCGATTGCAGCAACTGTTCAGGTGAGGGCAGGGCCAGCATTTCGGGAGCGCCCTCTTCTTGTGGCTGATCCTCGCCTGTGTCGTGATCCCGCGCTTGCTGCTCGGGGTTCTGATCGACATTGCCGGCATCCGCTTCCTCGACGTCCTCCTTGCCGAAGAAATAGGCTTCCTGAGCCTCGCGTAGCGTGGTCTGTACAAGTTGGCGGCCGCGCTCGCCGGCGCCGACGAAGAAGGCGGTGATGGAGGCGGCCCCAACCACTTCGCGCATTTGCACCTGTTGCAGATTGTCGGCGCGGCGCACTTCCTGGATCTGGGCGTTGACCGCCTCCGACGTCTGCGTCGAACCGTTCACGCGGGCGCTCGGCTTGAGCCCCTCTGTGGCATAGGCCGCGGTGACCGCGGATACGGTGACGATCTGGGTCATGGCGAATTTCCGTTGTGCATTGTAACGGACTGTAACGCGCAACCCTAGAAGTTCGGTTTCAGGCTTTGTTCCATTTTTAACGATTCTGCAATTTCTGCGGGGCTTTCGCGCCCGTCAGCGCGTCTGGTTTGCGATTCCCGTGCGGCCGAATTTGCCGATATCTGTCTGATGCATATCCGGCGGATTGGCCTGTGCAAGGTCTTCGAGGATCGGGCATTCCGGTCGGCCATCGCCGTTGCAGTGATTGGCAAGATGACGCAACGTTTCGGTCATCGCCTTGAGTTCGGCGACTTTGCGCTCGAGGATGGCGATATGGCCGAGCGCGATCTTCTTGACCTCGGCGCTGGCCCGGGAGCGATCCTTCCAGAGCGCGAGCAGATCGCCCATCTGCTCGACGGTGAATCCGAGATCGCGGGCGCGGCGGATGAAGCGCAGCGTGTGGACGTCGTTCATGCCGTAATTGCGGTAGCCTGCCTCGCTGCGGTCAGCAGCGGCGATCAGGCCGATGCTCTCATAGTAGCGGATCATCTTGGCCGAAACGCCGGACTGCTTTGCGACTTCACCGATATTCATCAGGTACCTCTTCAGATTGTTTTCAGCGTCCGTCGATCGCGTGGCGAGAAGACGCAGCGCAAATTGCCGTTTGCGCTGATATAGGTTACTTTGGGCGCATTTTCAGGGAGCGCGAATGGGTAACCTGATCGTAGCATTCGGTCTCATGGGCGGTTTGGGCTTTGGTATCGGAGGGCACAGCGGCCACAGCGGCGGAGGCCATCGAAGATGTTCCTGAGCCTGCCCATCCCCCTGACGTGGGGAAGAGCCAAGCTCGATCATGTCACTCGACCCAGCGCCGTAGCCTCAGCGCATTGCCGACCACGAAGACGCTGGAGAGCGCCATGGCGCCGGCAGCGAAAACCGGCGACAGCAGCACGCCATAGGCCGGATAGAGCGCTCCGGCTGCCACCGGGATCAGCACGGCATTGTAGACGAAGGCCCAGAACAGGTTCTGTTTGATGTTGCGCATCGTCGCGCTCGAAAGCCCGATGGCCCGCGCCACAGCCGCCAGATCGCCGCCCATCAGCACCACGTCGGCGCTTTCGATGGCGATGTCCGTGCCGGTGCCGATGGCGATGCCGATATCAGCGGCGGCGAGTGCCGGTGCGTCGTTGATGCCGTCGCCGACAAAGGCGATGGTCTTGCCGCCGGCGCGCAGCTTTTGCAGCGCCGCCACCTTGCCGTCCGGCAGCACCTCGGCCACGATCGTGTCGATGCCGATCTCACGGGCGATGGCTTCCGCCGTGCGGCGGTTGTCGCCGGAGATCATCGCGACGGTGAGGCCGCGCTGCTTGAGCACCCGGATGGCGGCGGGCGTGTTTGGCTTGACCGGATCGGCGACCGCGATCATGGCCGCGGGCGCGCCGTCGACCACGAGATAGAGCGGCGTCCGTCCCAGCGATGCCAATCGCGCCGCATCGCTGGCAAAGCCTGAAATGTCCTTGCCGACAAACATCCGATCGGCGCCGATCTCGACCATGCGCTCACCGACCTTCGCCTTGACACCGAAGCCTGGCAGGGCTTCGAAATTGCGAACTGTCGGCAAGGTCAGGCCCTCCGACCTCGCCGCGGCGACGATTGCCTGGGCCACCGGATGTTCCGAGTTTGCCTCGATCGCGGCGGCCTGGGCCAGTAACTCGGCGCGGTCAAAACCCTTTGCGACGGCAAAGTCTGTTAGAGCCGGCTTACCTTCTGTAAGCGTACCGGTCTTGTCGAAGGCAATCACAGTCGCCTCGCCAAGTGCCTGCAGCGCATCACCCTTGCGGAACAGGATGCCGAGTTCGGCGGCGCGGCCGGAGCCGACCATGATCGAGGTCGGCGTGGCGAGCCCCATGGCGCATGGGCAGGCGATGATCAGCACCGCGACGCCGTTGATCAGCGCGAATGTCAGCGCCGGATCCGGGCCAAATATCTGCCAGACAAGCACCGTCAGAGCCGCAATACCCATCACCGCCGGCACGAACAAGGCCGTGATCGTATCGACCAGTGACTGGATCGGCAGCTTGGCGCCCTGCGCCTGCTCGACCATGCGGATGATCTGCGCGAGCACAGTATCCGCGCCGATCTTTTCGGCGCGGAAGATGAAGCTACCTGTGCGGTTGACCGTGCCGCCGATCACCGAGCCTCCTGCGGTTTTCTCGACTGGCATCGGCTCGCCCGAAATCATCGACTCGTCGACGAAGGAATGACCATCCTCGACCACGCCATCGACCGCGATCTTCTCGCCGGGCCGGACCTGTATGCGATCGCCGATGCGAATCTCCGCGAGCGGGATCTCCGCCGATTGTCCGTTGTGGATGACGATTGCCGTCTTCGGCTGCAGGCCGATGAGATGCCGGATGGCATCCGAGGTGCGGCCCTTGGCGCGCGCTTCCATGCTGCGGCCTGCAAGCACCAGCGTCACGATCACTCCTGCCGCTTCGTAATAGACATTGGCGGTGCCGGGCGGCAGCACGCCGGGGGCAAAAGTCGCGATGACGGAATAGGACCAGGCGGCGAGCGTGCCGACCGCGACCAGCGAATTCATGTTCGGCGCACCGTGCAGCAATGCCGGAATGCCAGCGCGGTAGAAGCGCAGGCCGGGGCCGAGAAGCACTGCGGTTGCCAGAACGAACTGCAAGATGCGGCTCACGCCCATGCCGATATGCAGCATGATGAAGTCATCCACCGCGGGAATGAAATGCGCCCCCATTTCCAGCACGAAGACCGGAGCGGTGAAAACCGCGGCGAGGATCAGTGCCCGGTCCAGGTTGCGGCTTTCTGCGTCGCGACGCGCGGACTGATCCTCCGGCGGCGCGACAAAATCAAAAGGGCGGGCGGCATACCCCGCATCCTCGACGGCGGCTTCCAGCGTCCTTTCATCGGCCTGGCCGACGACCCGGGTCACCTCGGCACGCTCGGTGGCGAGATTGACATTGGCGGCGATCACGCCGGGTACGTTTTTCAGCGCCTTCTCGACATGCCGGACGCAGGAGGCGCAGGTCATGCCCTCGATGGCGAGCGTGACACTCTCCTCGCCGCCATGCCTCGTTGCAGTATCAGTCAGTGAAACCACGATTCTTCTCCTTATTCTGACTGCAGAAGAAGATGGGGCTTCCAACGATGGGAAGGTCAAGAGGATGAAAGAAAAAAGTCGGCGGGTTGGTTGAGATCGGCGCGGGGCTCGTATGCGCGACGCAACGATCCTTGCTTGTCTTTCATAAAAGAAGATTCCCTGAAGGCACCCGGCGATGAAAGCTATTCTGTCACTTTCCAGGGTGGTCGGCGCCGAGTTCGTATGGACGCGTGAAGCGTTTTCCGTTGAACGTGTGCGTGCAGCATTCACATGTGGGGTTTAGATCGTTCTCGGTGACACAGGGATCGACTGCTGCCAACATATTGCTCTCGTCGACGTAAAGAACGCTGTAGTAGGTGTTCTCACCAACCCGGACGACGGCATTCTTGTCGAGTTCGTTTTCAGCTACGATCCAAAAGATGGCGTCGGGGCGGTCTAATCTTGCGACCGCCTCACTATAAGTTTTTGCCCAGTCTTCTCCGACCCTGGAGGGAAGAAATTTGAACAGCGGTGTGTAATCGAGTCCTCGCTGCTTCTTGCCATGCATCGAGCCAAGCGCCGATTGGTTTTCTTGTTGGCGCTTCGTGTTTCTTTCCCAGGCAAAGTCGCCACGGGTGTGATGGCAAACGCCATGCGTCCGAGTGTTTACGGTTCGATATAGGGGCTTTTTGCGTTCCAGGACTTGCTCCTCTCAGGCAAATCAATTCCCCGATTGCATGCAAGCTATGACTATCGATTTCGAATGTCGGCGGCGATGGCAAGCTTAGCAACCCATGAGCAAATTCGGTAAAGTTTTCCCTTCCGATTATGCTTGTCCCCGGGATAACCCGAGGGCGGCTCCTTCAGGGAGGCCAGCGCTCATCTCTTGTGGCGATAGCGCGCCAGCAGAAGTCCATAGAGCAAGGCGCCGAAGACCAGCGAACCAGACGCCACCGACAATGCCAACGAAAATCCCGCTGCATGGCTGGCGCTATGGGCGAGGATGGCGGCGGCGAGCGGCGGGCCGGCGATCTGGCCGATGCCGTAGAGCGCTGTCATCAGGCCGATGAAGCTCGTTGCATCGACGGGTCTCAGCCGCCGGGCCTCGTGCATGGCGTAAAGCGTGATCACGGTAAACGGCAGGCCGACCAGTACGCTGCCGAGCATGAAGCCCATGACCGAGGGCAGGAGCAAAGCGAAGACGACGCCGACCGATTGCACGATGTAGGACAGGATCAGCACTAGGCGGCCGTCGAGCCTGCGCGGGAAGAAGCGCGTCAGCAATGCCCCGACCGCCACGCCGATGCCGAAGACCGGCCAGAATAGATTGATCCAATGCGTCTCGCCCAATGTCTCCCGCGCGATGACCGGCAGATAGGTGGCGGTGATGATGTAGCCGAAGCCAGCCAGTCCGTAGGCGACCGCCAGGATCATCTGCTCGACCGTCCAACGGTCGCGGCGCCTGTCGGCGGAGGCGTGCCCCGCCGTTACCGTGCTGCCGGTCAACTCGTCCGGCCGATAGACCGGCCAGACGATCAACGACAGGAGCGCGGCCAGTATACCGAAGACCAGCCAGCCTGAGGCCGCGGAACCGCCAACCGAGGAGACGCTGGAGGCCGCTGCCCCCGAGAGCGCGATGCCGATGCCGGGACCGGTATAGATGATGCCGGCGAGATGCGAGGCGCTACGGTCGGAAAGCCGCTTCAGGCTCCAACTGGCCATGAAGACGAAAACGACAGCGGAGATGATGCCGGAAAGCAGGCGCAGGGTGGGCCAAGCCCACGGAATATGGGCGGCCATGGCCACCGTCAACAACACTGTCATCACCAGACCGAAGCGCACCATGACCGCATCGCTGAAGCCAAAGCCGAGCCGGCGGATCAAAGCGGGCAGAGGCATGCACAGCAGCGCGCCGATCAAGTAGCCGACATAATTGGCGGTGGCGAGCAGGCTGCCGCCGCCGATATCGATCGTGCCGTCGTGCAGCATCATCGGCAGGAGGGGCGTGAAGGCGAAGCGGCCGATGCCCATCGCAACGGCAAGCGAGATCGCGCCGGCAAGCGCGACGGCAATCGGAGAGGCTTCAAGCCGGGTGGATTGGATTGCAGTGTCGGACATTGGAATTGATCCGGTTGGGTTTCTTCCTATATCGTGCCGCCAGAACTATCGATCAAATTGCATTTTTGAATGAGCAATATCAATCTGAATGATATTAGCCGGCTCGACTTCAATCTCGCGGTCACCTTCCTCGCCATCTGGCAGGAACGCAGCGTGTCGAAGGCGGCGCAGCGCCTGTCGCTCAGCCAGTCGGCTGTGAGCGCAGCACTGGCGCGTCTCCGGCTGGCGGCGGACGATCCCTTGTTCTTGCGCAGCCGCTTGGGCATGGAGCCGACGCCGAGGGCTGTCGCCATGGCGGCGCAGATCGGCGAAGGCATCGATCTCCTGCGGCAGGCGCTGGTGGTCGACCGGGGGTTCGATCCAGCAAGCAGTGCGCGGCATTTCTCTGTTGGCATGTCCGACGATTTCGAAGTGGCGATCGGACCGGCGCTCTCGACTGCGCTGCTTGCCTCGGCGCCGCGGGTGTCCATCGTCTTCCGGCAGGCAAACCGGCACACGGCGACCGAGATGCTGCTGAGCCGCGAGATCGATCTCGCCGTGGCAGCCGGCGTGCCGGCGTGGACAGGATTGGTGGCCGAGGATATCGGCCGCTCCGGCTATCTGACCATCCTCAACAACAATCTCTGCCAACTCGACCTGCCGCTGACGCTCGACGCGTTCCTGTCGCTGCCGCACCTGCTCATCTCGTTCACCGGCCGCGAAGGGATCGTCGACGAGACGCTGAAAACCATCGGCCGGACGCGCCGCATCCACACGGCGCTGACACATTTCTCGTCGCTGCCGGCCTATCTCGCGACCATGCCGGTTATTGCCAGCCTGCCGGCGCATGCGGCGCGGGTGCTGGCCAAGAATGCCGGCCTGTCGCTGTCGACCATGCCGATCAACATGGGCACCTACATGGTTTCGGTGATCTGCCGGCGCGAGATCGCCGAAGATCCGGCGACCCGCTGGTTGATCGGCATCATTCGCGAGGCTTTCGCGGCGGCCATTCTCAGTGATGCGCCCTCGGAATCCGCGGCAGGAACACTGTGAACAGGCCGAGCAGCGGCAGGTACGAGCAGACCTTGTAGACAAGCACGATGCCATCCTGGCCGTGCTTGTCGGCGAGCAGGCCGAGCAGCGCCGCACCCAATCCGCCGGCGCCGAAGGCGAAGCCGAAGAAGATGCCGGCGATCAGGCCTACCCGGCCGGGAATCAGTTCCTGAGCGAAGACGACGATCGCCGAGAAAGCAGAAGCGAAGATCAGGCCGATCACCACCGACAGAACGCAGCTCCAGAACAGGTTTGCGTATGGCAACAGCAGCGCGAACGGGATAACGCCGAGGATCGAAAACCAAATGACGAAGCGCGCGCCAAAACGGTCGCCGATCGGGCCGCCGAGGAAAGTGCCGACCGCCACCGATCCAAGGAACAGGAACAGCATCAGCTGCGACGCCTGCACGCTCATGCCGAAGCGTTGGATGACGTAGAAAGTGAAATAGCTGGAAATGCTCGACATGTAGACATTTTTGGTCGCCGTCAGCAGGACGAGAATCAGGAAGGCCCAGAGCACCTTGTTCTGTGGCAGCGGTAGCGTACGGCTGGCCGGCGCCTTCGAGACCTGTTGCCGGCGATGGCTGACATACCAGCGGCCGACAAATGAGAGCAGCACCATGCCGACCATGGCGATGACGGAGAGCCAGGCAACACTGCCCTGGCCACGCGGAAGAACGATGAAGGCAGCGATCAACGGGCCGATTGCCTGTCCGGCATTGCCGCCCACCTGGAACAGCGATTGTGCCAGGCCGTGGCGGCCGCCGGAGGCCAGCCGGGCGATGCGCGACGATTCGGGGTGGAAGACGGCCGAACCGAAGCCGATCATGCTGGCGCCGATGAGCAGCATGGTGAAATTATGCGCGTTGCCGAGCGTGATCAGGCCGCAGAAGGTGCTCGCCATGCCGACGGGCAGGGCATAGGGCATTGCCTTCTTGTCAGTGACGATGCCGACCACCGGTTGCAAGAGTGAAGCGGTGATCTGGAAGGTCGCGGTCAACAGGCCGATCTGGATGAAATCGAGGTCGTAATTGGCTTTGAACAGCGGATAGAGCGAGGCCAGCAACGACTGCATGATGTCGTTGAGCAGGTGACCGAAGCTCACCGCAAACAGGATGGAAAGGGTTGCCTTTTGAAACCGGGGAACGGCCGATGCCGTCGACGGCACCGGTTGCGCGTCCGTGACCACTGCCATGGAAATGTCTCCTGAACCGACCCGCTCTTGCGTCGGGATCGTAAGGCTTACTTACATGTCTTGCGGTTGACCTGCTTTTGTGTTTTGGTCGAATTGTTTTGCGATTGGGCCAAACATGAACCGACATGTGCGAGAGCCATCTAAAGACGCCGTTGAGAAGCATGACCGTGCCCTTGCCAGGATCGAGGGAGCGAACGGCGATATCTACGTCCATGCCAACAGCTATCCGACCGGCTATCTGGTGCCGCGGCACATCCATAGCCGCACGCAATTGCTTTGCGCCTTTGCTGGCGTGGCGCTGGTCGAGACCGATCGTGGCCGCTTCATGATCCCGCCGGGGCATGCGCTGCTCATCCCGCCGCGCTTTCCGCATGCGGTGGAAATGCTGAGCGGCATGGAGATGAAATCGGTCTATGTGACGCCGTCGCTGGAGGTCCTGGTCAAGGACCGGCCGCTGGTGCTCGAAGTCACCGACCTGGCGCGGAGCCTGCTTCTGGAGGCCATTCGGCTGCAGGAGGCAATGACCGGTGGCCGCAAGGCCGAGCTGGTCCAGACATTGCTGGTGGAAGAGATCATGGCGTTGCGCGAGCGGCCGCTGGGTCTGCCGTTTCCGCTCGACGGGCGGCTGTCGGCGCTTTGCGCGGCCTTCGTCGCCAATCCGTCGCCGAATGCCCGGCTCGACGATTGGGCGCATGAGCTCGCCATGAGCCGCCGCACCTTCACGCGCTTCTTCCGCCAGGAAACAGGCGTCAGTTTCGTCACCTGGCGCCAGCAGGCAAGCGTCTTTGCCTGCTTGCCGAAGCTGTCGGATGGCCTTTCGGTCACGGAAGTGGCGCTGGAGGCTGGCTATGAGAACGCCGCGGCCTTTACCACCATGTTCCGCCGTGTGCTGGGCTCGCCGCCGCGCAGCTATCTGGGCAGCGGGATCGCAAAACAGTAACGCAGGTGGAATCGCCTCAAACAGCGGCGATAAGACTGACGGTGAGGAGCAGGCTGGCGCTGTTCGACAGCACCACGGGCAGCAGGAAGATGGATCCGGTCAGGATGATCATTGCTCTGCGTCAGGACGGAGCCKGCGGCTCAGCGGTGGAAGATGTCGAGCGGCCGGAACGACACCGGCAGCGTGCCGACGGCGAGAACAGCGAGAAAGGCGAAGGTCATCAGCATGGTCATGGCGGTCACTCCCGTTCGTTGATGAGCGTCTTGTGCCATGCCGTGATCGCATCGGCTGTTCCTTTTGGAACAAGCAGCGCGAGGGTTCGTTGCCCGTCGAAGCGCTAACCAGCACAACCGCTCGGAGTTTCCAATTAAGCGAAAATTTACCATAACTCGTTAGCTTCGTTTTCGTCAGGGCGATCCCCTGGCGCCACCCTTACGGAGCGAATTTCAATGGCCGTCACTGCCCTGYGCGAAGATCTAGCGTCTGCCCTCAAGCCCGAGTATCAGCCCCTCGAACAGAAATACGCCCGTTTTGATGCGTTCTTGAAGACACTCTGGTCGGACGTCTACCCGGAATATACGTCGAGCCTGCACGACTATATCACTGCCAGTGTCTGGCAGCGTGTCAAGGAAGCCCATCCGCTGCCGGCCGGCGCCAAGGTGCTCGACATCGGTTGCGGCCAGGGTGTGGCGCTGAAACATTTCGCCGCCGACAAGCTCGATGCGATCGGCATCGCCATCGGCGAAGATATCGACATCTGCCGCCAGAAGGGTTTCAACGCGGTGGAGATGGATCTTTCCTTCCTCGAATTCCCCGACCAGACATTTGATCTCGTCTGGTGCCGGCATGTGCTGGAACATTCGGTGTTTCCGTTGTTCTCGCTCAACGAGACCTGCCGCGTGCTGAAGCCGGGCGGCGTGCTCTATATGGAAGTGCCGGCCCCGGACACGGCCTGCCGCCACCAGAACAATCCGAACCATTATTCCGTGCTGGGTAAGTCGATGTGGCTGCAGCTGATCAAGCGCGCCGGCTATTCCACGGTCACCGTCTCCGACGTCAATTTCAATGTCCCGGCCGGCCCCGACACCTATTGGAGCTTCATCGTCCAGAAGGCTGGTTAACGCTCGTTTCTCTCATGTAAATGGCCGCTTGCGCTCCGGTGCAGGCGGCCTTTCCATGTCTTTAGAAGGTTTCGTCTTGTCACACGAGACGAGCTACGATGGCCTCTTCCTCCGGGCGGCTGCCATTGCGGAGCCGTCTTTCGCGTTGCGCGCCATGCTCATTTGCCCGCGACAAAATGACCTCGCCAAATGAGAGAGCATGGGGCTAATGTTTTCGGTCAGCGGCTTCGCGCCATTTTCCGGAGATAACCGGCTGCCTGAATCGCGCGTCTTACGAAGCTGGTAAGTCTCGCTTCCTGTTCAATCGCGATGGAGAGCCTAATGCCTTTCTCGACATACATCACTATCGATAAAGCAACCGGTTCATTTAACACGGCGGGGACCGATATCAGATACCTTGTCACCACTGCTGGTCTCATCGACGCGGGTCCAGGGGATGCTGCAGAAATTCAAGGGTCCGATGACTCGTTCATCATAGAGGGAGAAATCAGCGCCGCCGGGATCGGTATGAACTTTACCCCCTTGACGGGAGATAGCCTCAGCGACGAGCTAGTTGTCATCGGCAAAACCGGCAGCGTGACGGGAGCCGGCACTGGCTATGGCGCGATTGCGATGGGCGCCACCCACAGCATCGTCGAGAATTCCGGGTCGGTCTGGGGTGATACCTATGGCGTCTATTTCAACGGCGTCACAGATGACGGCAAGGTCTCGCGCATCGACAATTTCGGCAGCATGACATCGCAGGGATACGGTATCGACGCGCTCGGCGCCGAGGAACTGATCGTCCGCAATAGCGGGACGATCTCCGGGCCGAATGGGAGCTTTTTTGAAGCGTCCGGCGGTGCGATCGACAGGGTGATCAATACCGGCGAAATGCTTGGTAATGTCGTGCTCGGCGGCGGCAACGATTACTATGATGGCCGCAAGGGCGACGTGGATGGGACCGTCTTCGGTGGAGATGGAAACGACGTCCTCTATGGTGGTGCGGAGGACAATATCATCGAGGGCGATGCGGGCAAGAATACCCTGATGGGCGGCCAGGGCAATGACAGTTTCGTGTTCGCGGCGACACTGGCAAAAGGCAATGTCGATACGATCCTCGATTTCAGCCACTCTGACGATACGTTCATGCTGGACAGCAGCATGTTCACCGGCCTGAAGGCCGGCAATCTGCCAACCTCGGCCTTCAAGGAGATCTCAAGCCCGACCTCCACGGCAGGAGTCGACGGCAGCGACCGCATTCTCTACGACAAGGCGGATGGCAACCTCTATTTCGACCAGGATGGCTCGGGGACGCATTTTGATCGGATATTGTTCGCGCATGTGACGGATGGCACCATCCTCGACAATACCGATTTTCAGATCTTCTAGAGCCGCTCCTGCGGAAACATGCCGATCTCGCAGACGGCGGCATGAAAGGCGAGGCGGGCCGATTTCGACGCCTCGGGAGCATCGAGATTGGCCTGACAGCGCCGCCGTGCGAGGCTGTAAAGATAGCCCCGCTCTGTCGGCGTGCGACCATCGAGAAAATGGATGGCCTCGCGCGCATTGCGGATGATGGTCGTCTCGTCGCCCCATTTCATGATAACCGGCGAATCCCATTCTGTGTTCATGTTCGTTCCCTAGACTAAAAGGCAGGCGATATGCCGCGGCCTATAGTTAACGCAGGGAAAACATGAATGGTTTCGGTGCGGTAGCGCACAAATACGAAGAACCGGCAATGCCGGCTCTTCGGCTTGCTTCGTCCTAATTGGCGATTATTTTGTGTGAGGCGATATCAACCGTGATCTTGTCAAATCGCGATTGCGCCAGGGTTACTCTGTCGCTTACGAGGTGAAAGCCGATCGCGATCTTTTCCTTGTCGGCGCTGACGCGCAGATAGCCATATCCGCTGTCGTTGTATTTCTCCATCGACAGGCCATCGGTGGTGATTGCGGGTTTTGCATCGAGATAGTCTACGGGAATGCCGAAATGCGGCACATCGGCAGGATGGCCGTGCGATGCGCGCACGATGGCATTGACGTGATGGCCGCCATCGCCGCAGACGATGAACGGGACTTCACAGGCTTGCCCGCCCATGGTTACCCTGCGCGTATAGCGCTGGTAGTTGTGTGCGTGCCCCGAAATGAAGGCATGGGGATAGACGCCGATTTCTGCGCAAATGGTATCGATCTCGGCCAGCATTTCGATGCTGCCGCTGTGCGAGCCACCGGTGCCGCGGTGATTCTTGGGCGGGGCATAGCTGAAAGGCGGGTGATGCACGGCAATGAGCACGGCACCCTGATAGTTCTCTTGCTTGATCTTCGTCAGTTGGGCCCTGAGGAAGTCCAGTTGGACATCGGTGACAGCAGGCCATTTGCCGCCCTCGGTGGAGATCACGCCCGGATCCTCGAGTGCATTGCTGAACAGACAGAGTATCCGGACGAAGGGGACGTCCAATGCGTAATAGACACCCGGTTGCGTCATCGCCGTGCGGTGCAGCGAGCGGGCCTCGGGCGTGATGACGAAGCTTTGCGAACAAAAGTTTCGTGAAAAGACGGCCAATGCAGTCTGAGCAGGCGGCGTATTCGGCAGGACGAAAGAGTCGTGGTTGCCCGGTATCGCGAAGATCGGCGCGGGATAGTCGCGGAACGGTGCGTAGAACTGATCATAATAATATTGCGACTCGCCGAAGCTGTAGACCAGATCACCCATGTGCAGCAGGAATGCGGGGCGATTGGTGGTGTCCGTGACATTGCAGTCCATGGTGAGCTGATCAGCGACGCTCAGTTCATCGGCATATTGCTTGCCTTCCTCCGTCGCGCCCGAGTCGCCGATGGCATGGAAGACGATGCGCCCCGCCGCTGTAATTTGGTTGACGACGTCAGGACCGCGCTGGCCGAGAGCGGCTGCCAGACTGAACATCTCGTCTGCCGCCGCCCGTGACGGCGGCACGGCAACGACCTGCGTCTTCAGGAGATCGTGAACCTCGTCATAGAGCGGCCCGTCAGACGGATGTTTGGTGAGAAAACCGGCGGGATCATGGCTTGGTTTTCCCTCGGAAAACACCGGTTCATGGAATAGTGGGGCTGAAAATGCGGGGCTAGGTGCTGCCATTTCAAATCCTCCCTCGTCGCGTCCACAGTGGATCGCGCTGACGCGGGAGATACTGCGTCATTTGCAATTCTACGGTAAAGCAACGTTTATTTATGATTGTCTTAACTTGCATTACACAATTCAATCTATGGAGCGCATGGAGGCTTTCAAAACTTGGCCGCGCGGCGCATTTGTTTGGCAAGAGCGGACGGGCCTGGCTTCTCGCCATGAAGCTTTTCAAACGGTTGTATCTGTTTTTTGTTTTCTATCAGTTTGCCGTCGCCACGCGCGTCGGCGGCTGCTTCGATCGCCTGCGAAGAGGGACAGATATGCGGCGTATTGACGCGGGTCTGCGGCGGCATGTTTCGTATCGCGAGCCTGCATCGGAGAAAGGCAGTCGGGATGCCGCAGCCTGATCGGTGGTGCGGCGCAGCCGAGCCGGAGGACGCGATGACCGTCATCTCTCGCCAAGATGGCTTGACATTCCGGGTGATCGAGGATTGATCGGGCGGGCGACTGCGAACCTGATCAGTTCATCGACGTTGTGGATCGCCACAATCTCCGCTCACTTATGCTGCCCTGCAGACATCCATGGAGGTGCGCCATGACGCTCCAGCCTGCCACGATCGACAAGTTGAGCAAGCTCTTTCCCCGGCTTGCCAGCAACCATGACGGCGAAGTGGTGGCAACAGCCAGGGCCATCGTCCGCACGCTGGAATCGGTCGGCAGCTCACTCCACGATCTGAGCGCCGCCATGACCCCAAAAACGGAGCAGAAAATCGTCTATCGAGACAAGGCGGTCTATCGCGATCGTCCAGGGGCGCCGGAGGCAAAGCCCCAACCAGACTATATCGCCATGTCGAGCGAGCGAACCATCCGACTCGCCAAAATCCTGCTCGCGGAAAATCATCTCAAAGAGCGGCAGGAAAAGTTTGTCCAGCATATGCTCAAGGCGGCAGCACTGAGCAAGAACAAATTCCCGGTGACGGTCAAGCAGTGGAAAAGGTGGCAATCGATCCTCGTCGATAACGACATCTTCGAGGAAGAAGCGTGATCCCGCTTATTCAGCCTCCGACATGGATCCCGGCTTCCGCCGCAGCCAGTCGCGGTCAGGGGAGAACCGGTGTCGGGCTCTACTCTGTTTGAGGCTTGGCTACAGGGCTGGAACCGCCCCGTAGGTTTGGTATATACAGCCCGATTGGCGACACCGGCGACGCCGTTGTTTGGCCGAATCATTGAGAAAGGCCTCGTGAGGCAAGGCGTTGCCGTCGATGCAATGCCATAGTAAATTCCCCTCGGTGCGAGCTCTCCGCATAAAGACTTTACAGGCGTCCAATCGGCTAGGGCTGCCGRCGCTCCCCGGAGTCGATCATGGTTCTGAATTCGCACAGCGAGGCTAAATATCAGGCGAGCAGCCAGCTCAGGGCGGCCATACAGCTTCCCAATTTGCGCGTCGAGCGACGCCGACTGGAGGCCGGCCATCACGTGCCAGGCGTACGATCCTCAACCGAGCTTGCCTTCGTCATTGCTGGCCGTGCATTTGCTCAGCAAAACACCAACGGCGCGACCGGCCGATATTTCATTCAACCAGGTATCGCATGCATTCTGCCGAAGGGAGTCGAAGAGAGCGAAAGTGCGAATACATCGCCCATCGAATGCCTGCACGTCTATTTGCCCGAGACGCTGATCGCGCACAGCGCCCTGGCCGACTATGATATTGATCCTGCTAAGGCAGAATTGTCCTATGTTGGCGGCCTGAGAGATTCGACGCTCTATCAGATAGCAATCGCGTTCAACGAAATTTTAGGTCGAGCGGGTGAGCCGGCCGACCGCCTTTTTCTGGATGGCATGCAGGCGGCACTCGCGGGATACCTGTTGGGTACTTATGCGATAGACCGTTGGCAGCGCCCCGCCAGATCGCCCGATTTTGACAGCAAGCGGTTCAAGCGCGTACTCGAATATATCGAATCCCATCTCACCGGCGACATCAGGCTGGGCGATCTGGCACAAGAAGCCTGTCTCAGCCAGTTTCACTTCTCGCGCCTGTTCCGGGAGGCGACCGGCCTTTCGCCTCACGGCTACGTGACCTTTCGTCGGGTGCAGGAGGCGCAAAAGCGGCTCGAACTTGGCGAATCCTCGCTGATTGAGATCGCTCTGGAAGCGGGTTTCGGGTCTCAGGCCAATTTCATCCGGGTTTCCCGCAAGGCGACTGGACTTACGCCCGGCCAATATCGCGAGCTACGCAGGCGTTAGGGCAGACCGCCATCACCTTTCCAATAGCAAGAATTGCCCATGGCTCCGCAAGAATCGGAAATACCGCGACCCTTTTGCGCTCTAGGCTTGGGTCACGGTGCTGAACAGCGTGGGAGAGAAGTGTCGGAGCACGATTGAGGCGTGAGGTTGGGCGTGCGCTTCGTCCGGCTCGATAATGTCGTGATCGAACGTCTGCGACATCGTGACGCCAGCCGACATCCTTCGCACATATGGCTGGGGCAGCGTCCAGAAAGTTGAAAAGTATTTTCAATGATTTAGGAGAAAAAGATGGCAATCGGTACGATCGTTCTCGTTCATGGTGCATTTGCTGACGGATCTTGCTGGACGAAGGTAATTTCCCTTCTGACCGCGAAAGGTCTGAGAGCTGTTGCCGTTCAAAACCCGCTCAGTTCGCTCGGCGACGATGTCAAGGCAGCGCACCGCGTCATCGAAATGCAGGACGGCCCGGTCCTTCTCGTGGGGCATTCGTGGGGCGGTGCCGTCATCACGGAAGCGGGCAACCACGACCGGGTGAAGGGTCTCGTTTATGTCGCGGCGGGCGCTCCGGACACAGATCAGTCTTTCAGTGATTGGTGGAAGAATTATGCGCCGGTGGCCGGCGAGGCGATAGCTCCCTACGGCGACGGCTATGTTGCGTTGAAGGCAGAGGGCACCCGAAAGCACTTCGTGCAGGATATTCCCTCCGCCGAGGCAGATATCGTCTATGCCACTCAGGGGCCGCTTGCGGTGCGTTGCTTTGGCGACAAGATCAGCCACGCCGCATGGCGTTCCAAGCCGTCGTGGTACATCGTCGCTGCCAACGACCGGACTATCCCTCCCGATGTCGAACGCGACTCTGCGGCGCGGATGGGTGCCCAGACGCTGGTGCTCGAAAGCTCACATGTGCCGATGCTTTCCCAGCCCGCGGCGGTAGCCGATTTCATCGCCGGCGCCGCTGCTGCCCTGTAGCCCCGGCTTTCGCTTTTACTTTCCGATTTCGAATAGAAAAGGACGTTCGTTATCCGTAGGAGGTAAAATGTACGGGATGCGAAGCTCTCAGTGCCAGAGCGTAGAAGTGTATTGCTCCGATCCTGCGCAGGAACAGCGACGCGGCGTTACCTTATTTGTCTGGCACCGGGTGTATTCTGCATCGGCACGTCGACACTGTTCGGCGTCAACGTCCCATACACCCAACCCGGCAAGCCGGCTTGCCTGAAAAATGGATATTTATTCAGTAAAATCAACTTGGTGCGGACGACGGGAATCGAACCCGTACGATCGAGGATCGAGGGATTTTAAGTCCCTTGCGTCTACCAGTTCCGCCACGTCCGCTTATCCCACCTCCGGTAGCCCAGAGCCCGGATTCGATCAAGCGTAAATGGCAGATAAAGCAAAGGCGGCGCTTGGGGCGCCGCCTCGAATGTCAAGCGTACACCTGATCAGCCGGCCTGCTTGGCCGCGATCTTGGCGACATGGGCGCCCTGGTAGCGGGCGGCCTCGAGTTCGATGGCCGAAGGCTGGCGCGCGCCGTCGCCGCCGGTGATCGTGGAGGCGCCGTAGGGCGAGCCGCCCTTGATTTCTTCGAGGCCCATCTGGCCCTGGAAGGCATAGGGCAGGCCGACGACGATCAGGCCGTGATGCAGCAGCGTCGGGATGAAGCCGAGGATGGTCGATTCCTGGCCGCCATGCTGGGTGGCGGAGCTGGTGAAGGCGGAGCCCACCTTGCCGACCAACTTGCCCTGCGCCCAGAGACCGCCGGTCTGGTCCCAGAAATTGCGCATCTGCGAAGCCATCGTGCCGAACCGCGTGCCGGCGCCGACGATGATCGCGTCATATTGATCGAGTTCGTTCGGATCGGCGATCGGTGCTTCCTGATCGACCTTGTAATAGGAAGCCTTGGCGACTTCGGGCGAAACCAGTTCCGGCACGCGCTTGACGGTGACCTCGGCGCCAGCCGACCGGGCGCCTTCGGCAACCGCATTCGCCATGGTTTCGATATGGCCGTAAGCCGAATAATAGAGAACGAGAACCTTTGCCATCGTATGTTCTTTCCCCGCGTAGGAGCGGACGTTTCGAATTGGACGGCTTCTATATATTCTGCGGCAGGGCGGCTGGCAGGATAGCAAATTGCGGCTGTAGTGTTCGATCTCAGTGAACAATGGAATTTCAATGATCGCTAAGATGACGACAAAACCACGCGTGGCCAACCTTGACAGTTGTCATGGCCGGGACCAACTTCAATTGTGACCGGGCAAGGAAGATATGCATGAACACGGATAATCTGGTGACCGCCGCAATGCTCGCCATCGGCGACGAACTGTTGTCGGGGCGGACAAAGGACAAGAATATCGGCCATCTCGCGGATATGCTGACGCTGTCGGGCATCGACCTCAAGGAAGTTCGAATCGTCGGCGACGACCATGACGAGATTGTTGCCGCACTCAACGCATTGAGGCCGCGTTACGATTACGTCTTCACGTCCGGCGGCATCGGGCCGACACATGACGATATCACCGCCGATGCGGTCGGTGGCGCCTTCGGCTTGCCTGTCATCCATGACGAAAAGGCCGTGCAGATGCTCGGCGCCATGTATGAGCGGCGCGGCATCGAATTCAACGATGCGCGCAAGCGCATGGCGCGCATGCCCGAAGGCAGTCTGCATATCGATAATCCTGTCTCGACGGCGCCGGGCTTCAACATCGGCAATGTCTATGTCATGGCCGGCGTGCCGAATATTTTCCAAGCGATGCTCGACAATGTCCTGCCGACGCTGCGCAGCGGTGCGAAGACGCTGTCGCGGACGGTCAAATGCCCGTTCGGCGAGGGCGATATCGGCGCGCCGCTGGCCGCGGTGCAGAAAGCGCATCCTCAGACCGTGATCGGCTCCTATCCGAAATTCGACGGCATGTATTTTTCGACCGACCTGGTCATCCGTGCCCGCGACGAGGCAGTGCTCGATGCCGCCGAGGCTGCGGTGCGCGCCATGGTCGACGAGGTCGCGGCACTGAAGAAGGATACCGGCAGCGCAAAATCCGGCCAGGATTGAACTAGATCAAAACGCCACGCGTTTCTTCCTTGTTTTATAGTCTTATTGGAAGCCTAACATTCAGGGAGATTGCCATGCCCATCAAGACCATCGCCGTGGTTCTCAACGACCCGGAAACGGCAAAGATCGTTATCGACACCGCCATCTGCCTCGCCCAGGGCCATGAGGCGCATCTGGTGGGGCTGCATGGCGAGGCGATCGATCCGCCGCCGGTCCTGTCGCCCTTCGACCTGCCGGACGCGACTGTGATCGCGACACTCTACGAAGCCGCGGCCCGGCGCAGCAAGGACATCGAAAATCGTTTCAACGAGATGACCCAGCGCGCCGGCGTGTCGGCCGGCTGGCGGACGCTCAGGGGCACGAGCGGGCTTGCCGCCCATAGCGTGGTGGAGAGCTGCCGCGCCGCCGATCTGGTCGTCGCCTCGCAGCCGGCGGCCGGCCGGGTAGGGGAGATGGACGACGTGTTGTTCGAAAGCGGCCGCCCGGTGCTGTTCGTTCCGTGGATCCAGCGTGACTGCAAGCCGTTTACCCGCATCCTGGTCGCCTGGGATGGGTCGCGCGAATCGACACGGGCGATCTTCGATTCGATCCCGCTGCTGCGCGCTGCCGCCGAAGTGGAAGTGTTCTCGATCGACGCGCCCGACAGCCGGGTGCAGAGTTCCGTGCTGGCGGGCGCCGACATTGCCGAGACACTGGCGCGCCGTGGCCTCAAGGTGACGGTCAATTCGCAGGAATCGCAGAAACTGCCGATTTCCGCTGTCATCGAGAACCGCTGCAGCGATTTCTCTGCCGATCTCCTGGTCATGGGCGCCTATAGCCATGCCCGTATCCGGGAGCGGCTGTTCGGCGGTGTGACGCAGACGCTGCTCGAATCGATGACCGTGCCGGTGCTGATGTCGCGGTGATGGCGTAACGGGTCCGTGCCATGGGACAGGCGATTGTGCAAACGCGACAGGTTTGATCTGGACGGATGGTGCCGTTTTATCATAATGACGGCTCTCGAATCGCTGGAAATCTCTCGCGTTTTCATCCTTTTTAGAAAGAAAACCCGCCATGTCCCTGCCCGACAAAGCCTTTCCTGTATCCTGGGATCAGTTTCATCGCGATGCACGGGCGCTTGCGTGGCGGTTATCGGGGATGAAGCGCGAGTTCAAGGCGATCGTCTGCATCACCCGCGGCGGTCTGGTGCCGGCGGCGATCATTTCACGCGAGCTCAATATCCGGCTTATCGAAACCGTGTGCATCGCCTCCTATCACGATTATCTCAACCAGGGCGACATGAGCGTGCTTAAGGGCATTGCGCCGCAACTGCTGGAAAATGAGGGCGTGGACATCCTTGTCGTCGACGACCTGACCGACACCGGCAAGACCGCGTTGGAAGTGCGCGCCATACTGCCGAAAGCGCATTTCGCCACCGTCTATGCCAAGCCGAAGGGCGTGCCCACCATCGATACTTTCATCACCGAGGTGTCGCAGGATACCTGGATCTATTTCCCCTGGGACATGGGCTTCACCTACCAGGAGCCGATCGCCAAGGACCATCGCGGCTGAGCGGTGCCGGCTTCCTTGTTTGATCCATCGCAAGAATTGCGGGGATTTCAGACCCGAATATGCGGATATTGTTCAATTTAAACAAAATTTAATGAGCTGTCCCTAAGTTCAACCCTGCGGGTGTAATCTGGTTTCCGCCTCGGCTCGGCCGGGACGCGATGGTGATCAGTATTGCAGCGCGCGTTCGACATAGGGGGCCGGATTTGACGCTATTTTCCAGATTGTCGCTAACGGCGAAAGTCGCCGTCGTGATTGTCGGCGCCAATTTGGCGGGCCTGGCGATTACGACCTGGCTCTCATGGTCCGCTGATTATTCGGCTGGAATGGAACGCGCGAAACGCGAATGGCAGCAGGCGACGCAGCAGATCGGCGCGACAGCAGAGGGCGCCGTCAAGTGGAAGAAGGCCGCTGTTGTTCAAGATGCCTACAAGACCTATCGCGGCAATTCGGATCTCGGGCTGCGATATTTCGTAGCCATGAGCGGCAAGGGCGACGTCATCGACGCCTGGACGGCGCAGGAGGGCGACAAGCCATCTTCCGAGGCGCTGGTGAAATCGATCATTGCCGGCAATCCGGACAAGCCGGTTGTCGATGAATCGCTTGGCGATCGCATCGTGGTCGTGGCGCCGCTGAGCCTGGACAAGAAGGGCAATCGCATCGGCTATATCGCGACATCCTGGTCGCCTGAAAAAGTGGTTTCGAATTCGCGTTTGCAGGCTGGCATGTTTGCGGGCAAACAGGCACTGGTCCTTGCGTTTGTGATTGCTGCGTTCATGCTGGCGATGCGTCGGTTCGTGGGCAGGCCGCTCGCCACGTTGGCAGGCCGCATTGCCGGTATCGCCGAGGGAGATCTCGACAGCGCGGTGCCGCTGATGGAGCGCGGCGACGCCGTTGGGGTGATTGCCCGGGCTGTCAGCGATTCCGTCCAGTCGATGAAGGATCGTGCAGAGCAGGAGCGCGTGGCGCAACAGCGGCAGCGGGAAATTGAGCTCGAGCGCGGCAAGTTTGCGCAGCAGACGCGTGACGCCGCCGACAGGCAGGCCGCAACGATCGCACTGCTGGGCGCGGCGCTGGAGACGGTCGCCGCAGGGGATTTCTCTTCGCGTCTCGGTGACGTGGATGAGGACTTCGAAAAACTGCGGCGAGATTTCAACACCATGGTTTCAGCCGTTGCCGCAGCGCTGTCGGACATAGCCGATACCGCCACGGTGCTCGATGGAGGCGCGATCGATCTTGCCGGTTCGGCGGATCAACTTGCGCGGCGCACCGAATCCCAGGCTGCCGTGCTTGAGGAGACCGCCGCGGCGCTGGACGAGATCACCACGACCGTTGGTCAATCGACGAACGAAGCGGTGGAAGCCAGTCGGCTGGTTGCCGCGGCGAAGGAAAGTGCGAAAGGCTCGTCTGTCGTCGTTCGCGATGCGATTGCCGCAATGGACCGCATCGAGGAATCATCGAGCCAGATCGGCAAGATCATTGGCGTGATCGACGAGATCGCATTTCAGACCAATCTGCTGGCGCTCAATGCCGGCGTCGAAGCGGCGCGTGCAGGCGAAGCGGGCAAGGGTTTCGCTGTCGTGGCCCAGGAAGTGCGTGAACTGGCTCAACGTTCCGCTTCCGCTGCCAAGGAAATCAAGCAACTCGTCACCAATTCCGGCACCGAAGTGGGAGCGGGCGTCACGCTCGTGGACACGATGGGCAAGTCCTTGCTGACGATCGAAGGGCAAATCCGCGATATCGATCGCTCGATCAACTCCATCGTCTCCTCCGCGCAGCAGCAGTCTACGGCTCTCAGCGAAGTCAACGACGCCATCCGTCGTATGGACCAGAACACCCAGCAGAATGCGGCCATGGTCGAGGAGACCAATGCCGCCTGCCAGGAATTGCAGACGCAGAGCAACCATCTCAAGGCGGCGCTGGGGAATTTCCGCTTTGCCGGCAGTCATGCAGCGACCGCTCCGCATCAGCCGAACCGGCCAATTGCGCAGCCTGCCGTGGCAATCGCTCGCTCGGCACCCAAGCGCGCCATGCCGGTCTCGAGGACCGCCACGGCAGCAGTTGCGAACGAGTGGCAAGAATTTTGAGTGTAAGCGTGCGTGGTTAACCTTGCGTCTTGAAGAACGCGATCAGGAGGACATTCTATGAAATACTCATTCATTACCGGCGCGATCGTTGCGCTTGCCATGGCCATTGCATTGCCCGTCAGGGCAGACGAGGCTGCGCATGTTGGGCCGGTCAAGGACTATATTGCTGCCAATGTCAAGGGTTGGATCAATGATCCGGTGATCATCAACGCCATCAAGGCTCAGAACRCCGAGCATGAGAAGTTGCAGCAGGCCGATATCGACAAGCTTGACAAGCAATGGCGTGCCGAGGTGGATGCAGACAGCCATCCCATGATCGACAAGGTGATGGGCAATCAACTGTCCGATTTCCTGAAAGCCAAGCAGGGTGCATCGGATGGCACGATCACCGAGATGTTCGTCATGGACAACAAGGGTCTGAATGTCGGCCAGTCCTCAATCACGTCCGACTACTGGCAGGGAGACGAGGGCAAGTTCCAGAAATCGTTCGGCAAGGGCGCGGACGCCATATTCGTCGATGATGCGGAGAAGGATGAGTCGACGCAGATGCTGCAGTCGCAGGCGTCGATGACCATTTCCGACGAGACCGGCAAGCCGATCGGAGCAATCACCATCGGCATCAATCTCGACAAGCTTTGATCCTCCGGCGGAACGATGTCTTTTCATCCTTTAGAGGGGCCTTAGGGCCCCTCTGTCTTTTCGGCGAAAGGCGAGCGCTAAGATAATTGTTAAATTTGGCGTGAATAATAGTATTATTTTTCGATCATTTGACAGGCTATACTTTGCGTGTCGAGTTTGGGGTGCATTTAACTTTATTTAATTAGCGTGCCGTAATGTATATTGGCTCCAGGGCGCGTCCGCCCATTTGCCCTGGACCAGAATGGAGATTGGCGATGCTTGCCCGTGAAGGCGTTGCGCGGTCCTGGCGATCGCGGCATGCGAAGGTCTGCGCCATGACGGTGATTGCAGCGATCGTGTCTGTCGCAGTTCCTGGCCGTGCCCAGGACATTCACGTGGCACCGGTGCTCGCTTTCTTCGACGCCAATGTTCGTGGCTGGGTTTCCGATCCGATCATCATAGCCGCGATCAAGGCGCAGAACGCGATCGATGCACGTCTGACCGGCACCGAGATCAACGCACTGGACGAAGAATGGCGGCAGGAGGTCAATCGACCGAGTCGGCCGCTGATCGATCGGGTTTTGGCCACGCCGGTATCTGCCTTCCTGAGGCACAAGGAAGACCAGGCCTCCGGCGCCATCACGGAAATCTTCGTCATGGACGCCAAGGGCCTCAATGTCGGCCAGAGCGGCATCACTTCCGATTATTGGCAGGGTGACGAGGCCAAATTCCAAAAGACGTTCGACAAGGGACCATCCGCCGTTTTCGTCGACGACGCGCGCAAGGACGAATCGACCCAGATGCTGCAGTCGCAGGTGTCGATGACCATTGTCGACGAACATGGCAAGCCGATCGGCGCGATCACGGTCGGCGTTAATCTCGACCAGCTTTAGCCACGTCGATCCGCTGTTTTTACGGTCCGAATCGCTTTGGTTTGCCGCTGCCACAACAGTCCTTGAAATAAAACAATTGGGGGGCTCTGTGGAGAAAAATAAATCTCGAAAGGGCTGCTCTGTGTACAAAGTCCCGCCCAGACCGACCGCGGGATCACCCAAAGCCTTGCATTTTATGGCGTTGGACGCCGTCCACACTATCCACAAGCTGTGCATACTAGATGTGGTGTTAATATTTCTGTCACAGACCACCTCTTGACGGAATCAGCCACCTGATCTCTATTGGGGAGGTTGCGGCGGCGACAGGGTCAGAAGGTAACGAGGTCTGGCCCTTCCCAGTGGAAAAATGAGCGGGTGAAGGGGCGTTTTGCGCCACGGCGAAGCTGTGTCTGCGCGTGTAAAAAGCCACCTGTCATTTTTCTGTCGCAGTGGGAAGAAAAGCTGGAATAAATCTGTTGTTAACACTATATTTAGTGTTGCCGATCATTCTAGCCACCATATACAGCATGAGCTGGAACGGGTTTCCCAAAACTGATGAGGGAACACTGGCTGATCGAGCGGAAGTTCGCACAGCTTGATAGGACAGTTTGCGCCTAAAATGGCGCGACGCTTAGGCAAGGGGATTGAGATGCGCATTGAACGGAAATTCACCGAGGCAGGCAAGTCGGCCTACGACAGCGTCGCCTTCCGCACCGCCACCAGCGAGATCCGCAACCCGGACGGCTCGATCGTCTTCCGGCTGGCCGATATCCAGGTGCCGGAGCAGTTTTCCCAGGTCGCGGCCGATATCCTTGCCCAGAAATATTTCCGCAAGGCCGGTGTGCCGACAGTTTTGAAGAAGGTCGAGGAAAACGACGTGCCGTCGTGGCTCTGGCGTTCCGAGGCCGACAAGGATGCGCTCGCCAAGCTGCCCAAGGACGAACAGCTCGGCTCCGAGATCGATGCGCGCCAGGTGTTCGACCGCCTTGCCGGCACCTGGACCTATTGGGGCTGGAAGGGCGGCTATTTCTCGTCGGAGGAAGATGCGCGCACTTTCCGCGACGAGCTTGCCTATATGCTCGCCACCCAGCGCGTTGCGCCGAATTCGCCGCAATGGTTCAACACCGGCCTGCATTGGGCCTATGGCATCGATGGACCGGGGCAGGGCCATTTCTATGTCGACCCATTCACCGGCAAGCTGACCAAGTCCAAGTCGGCCTATGAGCATCCGCAACCGCATGCCTGCTTCATCCAGTCCGTCGAGGACGACCTCGTCAACGAGGGCGGCATCATGGACCTCTGGGTGCGCGAGGCGCGCCTGTTCAAGTACGGTTCGGGCACCGGTTCGAACTTCTCCAACCTGCGCGGCGAGGGTGAAAAGCTCTCCGGCGGCGGCCGTTCGTCCGGCCTGATGAGCTTCCTCAAGATCGGTGACCGCGCCGCCGGCGCCATCAAGTCGGGCGGCACGACGCGCCGCGCCGCCAAGATGGTGATCGTCGACATCGACCATCCCGATATCGAGTCCTATATCGACTGGAAGGTCAAGGAAGAGCAGAAGGTGGCCGCACTCGTCACCGGCTCGAAGATCGTCTCCAAGCACCTCAAGGCGATCATGAAGGCCTGCGTCAATTGCGACGGCACGGATGACGCCTGYTTCGACCCCAAGCAGAACCCGGCGCTGAAGCGCGAAATCAAGGCCGCCAAGGCATCCATGGTGCCGGAAAACTATATCGGCCGCGTCATCCAGTTCGCCCGCCAGGGCTATACGGATATGGAATTCAAGACCTATGACACGGATTGGGATAGCGAAGCCTATCTGACCGTGGCCGGCCAGAACTCCAACAATTCCGTCTCGATCAAGGACGATTTCCTTCGCGCCGTCGAGCGCGACGACGTCTGGAACCTGACCGCCCGCAAGGACGGCAAGGTGGTCAAGACGCTGAAAGCCCGCGACCTCTGGGAGTCGATCTCCTACGCTGCCTGGGCTTCGGCCGATCCGGGCCTGCATTTCAACACGACGATGAACGACTGGCATACGAGCCCGGCGGCGGGCCCGATCCGTGCCTCCAACCCGTGCTCGGAATATATGTTCCTCGACGACACGGCCTGCAATCTCGCCTCGCTCAACCTGATGCAGTTCAAGGCCGCATCCGGCCAGATCGACATTGCCGACTATGAACATGCCGTGCGGCTCTGGACCGTCGTTCTCGAAATCTCGGTGATGATGGCGCAGTTCCCGTCGCGGCGCATTGCCGAGCTCTCCTATGAATACCGCACGCTCGGCCTCGGCTATGCCAATATCGGCGGCCTGTTGATGTCTTCCGGCATTCCCTATGACTCCAAGGAAGGCCGGGCAATCGCCGGTGCGCTGACAGCCATCATGACCGGCGTCTGCTATGCCACCTCGGCCGAGATGGCCGCCGAACTCGGCGCCTTCCCGATGTACGAGCCGAACCGCGAGCACATGCTGCGCGTCATCCGCAACCATCGCCGTGCGGCGCATGGCGAGCGTTCGGGCTATGAAAAGCTCTCGGTCGAGCCGGTGGCGCTGATCCACAAGGAATGCCCCGACCAGGGGCTGATCGCGCATGCCACCGCGGCATGGGACAAGGCCCTGGCACTCGGCGAGCAGTACGGCTACCGCAACGCCCAGGTCTCGGTCATCGCTCCGACCGGCACGATCGGCCTGGTCATGGATTGCGACACGACCGGCATCGAGCCAGACTTTGCCCTGGTGAAGTTCAAGAAGCTCGCCGGCGGCGGCTATTTCAAGATCATCAACCGCGCCGTTCCGGATGCGCTGCGTGCGCTCGRCTATCCGGAGAGCCAGATTGCCGAGATCGAGGCCTATGCTGTCGGTCATGGCAATCTCAACCAGGCGCCGGGCGTCAACCCGTCGACGCTCAGGGCACGCGGCTTCACCGATGACAAGGTCGAGGCGGTCAACGCCGCGCTCAAGCAGGCCTTCGACATCAAGTTCGTCTTCAACCAATGGACGCTCGGTGCCGATTTCCTCCGCGACACGCTTGGCGTCACCGACGAGCAGATGGCGGCGATTGATTTCAACCTGCTCGACCATCTTGGCTTCTCAAGGAAGGAGATCGAGGCCGCCAACATTCATGTCTGCGGTGCGATGACGCTCGAAGGCGCCCCCTTCCTTAGGAAGGAGCATCTGGCGGTGTTCGATTGCGCCAATCCCTGCGGCAAGATCGGCAAGCGCTATCTCTCGGTCGAGAGCCATATCCGCATGATGGCGGCGGCACAGCCGTTCATCTCCGGTGCTATCTCGAAGACCATCAACATGGCCAACGACGCCACTGTCGAGGATTGCAAGAACGCCTATATGCTCAGCTGGAAGCTCGGCCTGAAGGCAAATGCGCTCTATCGCGACGGCTCGAAACTGTCCCAGCCGCTCAATGCCTCGCTGATCGAGGACGAGGCGGACGAGGACGCGATGGAAGAACTGCTGGCCATGCCGCAGGCGGCGCAGGCCGTTACCATCACGGAAAAGATCGTCGAGCGCGTCATCGAACGCGTGGTGCGCGAACAGGAAAAGCTGCCGACCCGCCGCAAGGGCTATACCCAGAAGGCCAAGATCGGCGGCCACACCATCTTCCTGCGCACCGGCGAATATGACGACGGCCGCTTGGGCGAAATCTTCCTCGACATGAACAAGGAAGGCTCGGCCCTGCGCGCGCTGATCAACAACTTTGCCATCTCGGTGTCGCTCGGCCTGCAATATGGCGTGCCGCTCGAAGAATATGTCGAGGCCTTCACCTTCACCAAGTTCGAGCCGGCCGGCATGGTCATCGGCAACGACGCGATCAAGAACGCCACGTCGATCCTCGACTACGTCTTCCGCGAACTCGCCGTCTCCTATCTCGACCGCAAGGACCTGGCGCATGTCGACCAGTCGGATTTCTCCAATACGTCGCTGGGCCGGAACATCAACGAGGGTAAGGGCGAGGCAGTCTCCAAGGGCCTGACGCGCGGCGCCTACAAGCCGGTCCTGGTGTCGAGCCACGGCGGTGCCGAGCCCAAGGGGGCCGCAACTGCCGCTCCCGCCAAGGCTTCTGCCGGCGTCAGCTACAGTGGCAGCGCGGTGCGCCGCCTGGAGCCGGTCACGGCCATTTCGACGTCAGAAGTCGTCTCCTTCCGCCGCGATTATGAGGAACGGCAGAACGAGCTGCGCGAAGTGATCGCYGAGGAAGTGGCAAGCGAACTGTTCTCGGAACAGGCCGCCGCGGAGGCGGATACCGCCAAGTCGGATGCGAAGGCGATCGCGAGTGAGCGGCGCGCGCGGTCGATCATGCAGGGCTATACGGGGAATATGTGCTCGGAGTGCCAGAATTTCACGATGGTGCGGAATGGCACGTGTGAGAAATGCGACACGTGCGGCGCGACGAGTGGGTGCAGCTGATCGGACTAGATGCCGCACCAGGCAAACGATATAGAACATTTGTAACCCTCTCCCCGCGGTGATCGACTTTGCCGCGGGGGTTTCTGTTATGGAAATAAGTTTTGCTGTTAGAGCAAAAGCAACATCATATATTCCGAAGCGTAGTCAAAAAATTGGGCGCCGCATATTCAACGTCCTTACTCATGCTGAATTTATTGCTTACTCAAACTGCAGGAATCAAAACCTCTTTATTTAAGCGACGTTTCTTCAAAAACTGCGGCGGAAAAGCATCGCTCGCATTCGGTTGTCGCATTTTTATTTTCCACCTACACAGGCGCCGATATTTAGTCTAAATATGGGTGTGATGGTCAGACGCACAACTTTCGGTGCCGCCGACCTTCCTGTGTTTCGGGGGAACAATGAAGAAGCCAGCTGACAATATGGACGCATTTGTCGGCGCGCGCATCAGGGTGCGGCGCGTCATGATCGGCATGTCGCAGGAGAGGCTGGCGCAGCTGCTGGGTATCACGTTTCAGCAGGTCCAGAAATACGAGAAGGGTGCCAACAGAGTCGGAGCTTCGCGACTCCAGGCAATTTCTACGGCGCTGGGCGTGCCCATCAGCTTCTTCTTCGAGCAAGGTGACGGTCCGCTCGATCTGTCCGCCATCGATCACGGTGACGACCCGGATATCAATCCGCTCATGACCAGGCAGGCGTTGGAACTGAACCAAACCTTCATGAAGATCAAAGACCCAAAGATCAGGAAATGCGTCATCGCGCTGACCAAGTCGTTGGCGGAGCAGGACAGAATGGGGTCTCACGAACTTGATGACGACGACGAAGATAGCATTCAACTCTAGCTCGTTGTGAAGGGGCGGCGAGGGGTGGCAGTTAGACTGACGACATTTGCTGAACCTCGGCTCGTTGGCGAGAACGGCAAGCCGTTGGCATTACCCGAGAAGGCGATTTTCGCGCTGGTCTACATGGCTGTCCAGGGGACGCCCAGGATATCGCGTTCGGAGCTGGCGGAATTCCTCTGGGATCCGGAGAAAACGGATAGTTCGGCCAATCTCCGGCAGCTCCTGGTGAGATCCAGATCCCGATTGCCGGCTGCCGGCGACGCTTTGCTCCGCAGCGAAGGCGGCGACATTGTCGCTGCCCTCGAGAGCATCGATTTCGATTTCATGAGCTTTCTTCCGGAGAGCGGACCGGACGACATCAACGCCCTTCGCAAGCGCATCGAAATTCAGAAGGGTGTGTTCCTGGCGGGAGTCGACGTTTCATCCGAGAGGTCGAGCCAATGGCTCTATATGCAGCGTGACAGACATGTCTCGGCTTTATCAAAAGCCGTCGACAGCATTGCCGCAACAGAGGACTTTCTGGCTGTGTCGGAGCTGATCGCCGAGGCGAGTGCTCGATTGCTGGAGATGGACGCCTACAACGAGGTGGCGGTTCGCGCCTTGATGCGATGTCATTTCGTGGCGGGCAAGCACCTTCAAGCGCAGGTTCTTTTTCGGCGGCACGCAGAGCGGCTGAGAAAGGAGTTGGGAACCCGTCCGGATGCGCAGACCTCTGCGCTGGCGGAAGACCTCTATCCGGATAGGCTGCGAGCCGCGGTTCAGGTTCGCGAAATCGGCGCTGGTAAAAATCTTTCATCGCTTGGTCCCGAAAGGAGCATCCTGCCGCGTGTCATCCTGCTTCCTCCGTCCAATGCGACCGGCGAAGCCGGCAATCTGGCGATGGCGCTGATTGAAGACGTCACCATCGGGCTATGCCGGGCTCGTACGATGGCTGTCGTGGCTCATCATACGGCGTCGCTGATCGCCATGTCCCCCGCACCGCGCGCCGAAGCATTTACGCGACATACCGTGTCCTACGCGTTTGAAACCAGACTACGGATCCAAGGCGGCGAATTCGAACTTTTCGGCGGGCTGGTTGACGTAACGAACGACAGATACGTCTGGGCGGACAGGTTCGATGTCAGGGCCGGCAAGCTTGGCAATGCGTACAAGGACATCGTCAATGTTATCGTTTCCACGCTGACGCATAAGATCGAGCACAATGAACTGCGCCAGATAGGCAGTCATGAACCAACCGCCTATCAAAGTTATCTGCTCGGACAGCACTATCTCCGAAACATACGCCTTGCGGAACTTCGCCGCGCTCGGAAAATGTTCAGGAATTCGCTTCACTCGGAGCCGCGGTTCGCCCAGGCGCTCGGCGGTCTTGCACGCGCGGAACACCTGGAGTGGCTCGTCACCGCGCGCGGCGACCACGACCTGCTGATGTCGGCGGAGCGGCACGCTCGCGAGGCGATCGATGCCGATACGGCACATCCCAGCGGCTATCACCAACTGGGCGTAGTCCGCCTTTACAACAGCGCGTTCGACGAGAGCGTGGCCGCTTTCGAGCAGGCGGTCAATATCGCCCCCTCGCATGCGGACCTGATTGCGGACTATGCCGACACGCTGGTCCACGCCTCCGAACCGGAGCGTGCGCTGGAAACCATCGAAAGGGCGATCGAACTTAATCCTCTGTGCCCAGACGTCTACTGGTGGACTGCGGCAGGGGCGAATTATTGTCTCGAGCGCTTCGATGTCGCGCTCGATTGCATCGGCAAGATGACGGACAAGTCGACGACCGGCCGTCTGGCGGCGGCCTGCTGGGGCATGCTCGGCGACGTCAAGAAGGCGCGGTCGTTCATGCGAAGCACGATGAAAACCTATCCGGATTTCAGCATCGACAAATGGTTGTCGATCATGCCCGTGAAGGAGAATTGGCAGAAGGAACAGTATAGGGAGGGCCTGAAGAGGGCCGGATTTCAGTAGCAACCGCAACATTTCAGTAGCAACTGCAGAGGAGATAAAATGGCAAAGTTTACAGTTCTGGGTCTGTCGGGCGAGACAGGTTTCTGGTTGGTGGATTTCGACAACGGCACGGTCACGGCCATGCCGGACACGGTCACCGAGCCGTTTGGATACAGCACCGATGCCCGGTCACATGGTGYGGTCCTGACGGCAGGGGTGGATCTCGCTGTCACTGTCAGCGACCGCAACGACGCGTTCGCCGGGCGCTATGACACCGTCGTGTTCGCGGCGAGGTACGATGGCTAGATATGACTGAGCCTTCGGTGGCGCGATTGGAAAGGCCATCCGGTCGATCCGAGGATCTGGCTTCCGATCCGGGCGCGCTTGTCGACAGGATATGCGCGCCGAGCGAGACCTTGGAGAAGGTGAGCACTGCTCTCGGGACATATGGCGTGACGCGGCTGGCACGGATCACGGGCCTCGATCGCATCGGAATTCCCGTGTGGAACGCGATACGCCCCAATGCACGTTCGATCGCCGTTCACCAGGGCAAAGGACTGACCGACGCCGACGCCAAGGCGTCGGCATGCATGGAAGCTCTCGAGCGCGCGGTTGCCGAAGCGCCACCGCTCGAGAGCGTGACACGCAGCAGCGACGAACTGTCGACCAGAGGCGCGCACTTTGATCCCGTCGAGGAATTCCTCGCCGCACGGCAGTCTTTATCAGGATCGACGCCGATCGCCTGGGTCGAGGGAAGCAACCTGTCGACCGGACGAGCCGCTTTCGTGCCGCTCGAAGCCGTGACGATCGACAGAACACAACCCCGACGTTACTGGCAGTCTTCGGATGGGCTGGCATCCGGCAATACCTGGGAGGAAGCCGTGCTGCACGGCGTGCTCGAGCGGATCGAGCGTGATGCCGACGTGCTGTTCCGGCTCTCCAAACCGGCGATCCGGGCGCAAGCTTGCTTCGATCCGCTTGCGCTCGGCTGCCCCTCGGTAGACCGGCTGCTGGGGCTGATTTCGGCGGCAGGCTTTGCCGTCGTCACGCTTGATATCACCAGCGACGTCGGCGTCCCATCGGTTCTTGCCTACCTTTATCCACGCAACGGGAAAACGACCGGCTTGCGCTACATTGACGTCACCCTCGGCAGCGGCACGCATTTCARCGCCGCCAGGGCGACGGTCCGCGCCTTGACGGAGGCAGTGCAATCGCGCCTCACGCTTATCAGCGGGGCGAGGGATGACGTCGAACCCTCGCTTTTCTCCGTGCCGCTGCACCCCGCCATAGCCGCCGATCTGGTACTGGCGCCTACCGCCCGCCCGCCGGGCGATATCGAGGTGGCAGGCAGAACGATTTCCGAACGCATCACGCTCCTCCTTTCCATGCTTGAAGAGCGGCGCGTCAGCCGGGTGTTGGCCGTGGATCTTGCACCGGGCGAAACGCGGTTTTCCGTCGTCAAGCTTTTGATCCCGGAGCTCGAAAGCCCCGATGGTAATCGCAAACGCAGGTTTGGTGCCAGGGCATTGCCGAAAATGATGGTCTTCTGATGAAAGTGGTGTTTGCCGGTCCCTCGCTGCATGGCAGTATCAGGCCCGTCCCCTCCGACATTGTCCTGCTGCCCCCTTCCGGCCAAGGCGACGTCTATCGACAGGTCAAGAGCGGCGCAAACGTGATCGGCCTCGTGGACGGGGTGTTCGAGGATTGTGCCAGCGTCTGGCACAAGGAGATCCTCCATTCCCTGTCACTGGGTGTCCAGATTTACGGTGCCGCGAGCATGGGCGCTCTCCGCGCCGCAGAATGCGCCGATTTCGGCATGATCGGGGTAGGGCAGATTTTTGCCTCCTATCGCGACGGCGATCTTGTCGACGACGCCGACGTCGCGCTCAGCCATGGCCCGAAAGAGCTGGGATATGCGCCGCTGAGCGTGCCGCTGGTCAATGTCCGTGCCACTGTCGGCGCTTTGATGGAAGAAGCGCTGCTCACTCGCGGGGAAGCCGCTGCATTGGTGGAAGGGGCTTCTGCCGTTTTCTTCAAGGATCGGACGTGGGCGGTCGTGGCCGCGTCCGCCGGGCTGCAGGCCATGCGAGAGCGAGAGGTGCGAACCCTTCTTTCTCGTCACAGCCGCAGCCCGAAACGGGAAGACGCCGAGGCCCTGATCGAGGCTGTGGCTTGCACTGAAGACCGGCGAAGCGAGCCGCCCGCCTGGACCTTGCAGCGAACGAGTCTGTTTGACCGTTTCATCGTCGACTGACTCCGGCTCAACATCCTGTCACGGTCGTGTCACGGCGCGGAATGGTATCGTTTGATCTTGAGATAGGATTGATGAGCCACCGGAAGGGTAACTTTAATGACGCTTGAACTCGTCGCGGCAGTCTCGCTCGAACGTCAGAAGGAACTGGCATCTCTCGCCCGGATGGTCGCCTTCGTTCGCCGAACCGCCCAGGAACTGAATGTGCAACTGCCGACTTATTGTCTGGGGATGGCCCTGGATGCCGTCATCGATGAAATGAAGATCGCCGGCATCGACGTCGCCTCCATTGTTGGCGCCGACAGCGATCCGACGCTGATCGTCACGGGATATCATTGAGCGAMCTACTCGGCGGAGAGCCGGTCGGGGTGTGCGTTTATTTGAGCTATTTCAGGTATTTATGCCGTCTCGGAATATCTCGGTGAAACTCATTTGAATTCGTTTGCAGCGCGATCTGCAGCTAAGATACAGTCTGAATCGCTGCTCGCAACCGCTCAATGCAGGTTGTCGTCGATGTTTCGATAGCAAGAATCCTGCGATCCGATGTTGATTTTCTTGAGTGATTTCCAACCCTGTCCATCGAAATTCAAGAACTCGACGTAGCATTTCCCTCCATCGCCAAACCATTGAGTGGTGAGCAGGCGGCTGTTCAGCTGGAATTTCAGCTGGAGGTCCAAGTTGTCTTCGCCGCCGAGTGGGAAATTCCAAAGCTTGCCGGTCTTATTGTCGCTGAAGATAACGAGCGAACAGTCCGTTCCGCAGCCAATCTGGATCAGCGAATAGTGACCGGCAAAATTAGGTCCGTCGTGCATACCTTCCCGGATACGGGTCCGGTAGATATTGAATTGACGGTCTCGCCTTTTGAAGTCCGGGAACTTGGTTTTTCCGTGAAAAGCAATCTGCACCGGGAAGTCGCTGGGCTTGGGGTTGTTGACGACATTGGAGACCGACACGTCATTATTGCTCGCCATCGTGTCGGTATCTGTGTGATCACGCTCGTCGCATTGGTGCCAGTTCATTTCAGCGCCGGCTTCCCCGGGTCGCCCGTAACACCACCCGACCGCCTCCAATTTCGCACCGATGGCCTCGCGACGTTTGCAAGCTTTCAATATCTCGGGAGAATCGCCTGAGACACCGCGGCAATTGCCGTCCTCTTGCTGCCATTGCGAGATTATCCGAAACGGCTCCGATGCATTCTTGTCGATGGCGATCACCCTGCCGATCTCCGAGAGGATTTTTCCGCTCGAAGCATTCCAAACCAGGGTAAACTCCGCGGCGCCGGACGATATCCGACCTCGTTCAGGGCTTTCGGCGAACCATTCAACTGTACCGCTGACCGTGCAATCGCCGGAACAGGAGACCTGTTCTGAACCGTGTCTCACGCTGTAAGCGCGCCTCGGCCATCTGTCTGCGAATTTCCGCTTGTCCGCCAGCACTTCGGCCTTGCTCACCAGCTTGCCGTAGAAGGAGATCGTATCCGCATAGGCGCCGTCCATGAATGCGAGCGCTTGCGGGTTTTGCTCTGACCACGCAGCGTGATATCTCGCCATGAACAACAGCGCGCGTTCCTCGACACTTGGTGTCTCCGGCCTGCTCGTTATCCGCGCCGACGACGCCGATGGCATCGCCTGAACATTGGCTGACGCGCTTGGGAATCCCAGTTCACCCTCGGTCGTCACCTTGTATTCATCCATCTCCTGGGTGGTCAGGTATCGCATGTCGCTGGCGGCGACCGACAAACTGAGTTGGAGCAGTTTAGGATCTACGCCCATCTCGACGAGATAGCCCATGATTGTGGCGGTCATGGATTGAACTGCCGCGGCAGCGGCTTGCCCGTCGAGTTCTCCGCCCGAGAACGACGCCTGGTGCACGCCAATCGATCCAGGCTCGGCCTTTCGAACAGTGCCACCGACGAAGGCGAGGGCGCATGCCGAAGCGCATTGGGTCGATCTCAGTTCGAGAGTCGAGAGACCCAACGACCGGATCATCCGTCCATAGGCGATGGCGGTCAGGATGTTGCCGCCATTGCTGTTGAATGTCACGACTTTGGCCC